>CAZMDO010000062.1:0-11505 GCA_964564445.1 uncultured Ruaniaceae bacterium
CCCGCCGTGGCAGCGCCCACCAGGACGCGAGAGACGACGCGAATAGGCGACGCGAATAGGCGACGTGAGTAGACGACGCGAATTGACCCTGCGAGCGCTGCCCGGGCAGTGCCCGGACCAGCCGGGCCGCAAGTCACGCGGGCCGCAAGTCACGCGGGCCGGCGAGTCCTGCGCGGCCAGCCGTGTGAGCCCGGGCGTGATCAGTCGACGGCGACGACCTGTCCGGTGGCGGCCGAACGCTGCGCTGCCGTGACGATCGCCAGCGTCCTCGCACCGGTCTCGCCGTCCGGCTGCGGCTGGCGACCCGCGCGCACTGCGTCCAGGAACTCGCCGAGCATCGCCGCGTCCAGGTCCGGTCCGAACGACTCCCAGACCGCACCATCGGCGTCGTACCCGGCCACGTGCGCGTCGAACGGGTCGATCCGCATCGAGCCCTTCGTGCCATGCACCTCCAGGGTGAGGCCGCCCCAGGTGGGTGCCGACTCCGGCTGGCTCCAGGAGCAGTCGATCTGGGCGATCACCCCGCTCGGGTAGCGCACGCTGACCGCAGCGCCGGTCTCCACGTCCCGGCCCGCGTCCGCCCGCAGGATGCGGTTCGTCACGGCGTGCACCTGGGCAGCCGGCTCGCCGAGCAGCACGTCCAGCAGGTCCGCCAGGTGCACCACGTGGTCCGCCAGCGCACCGCCACCCGACCGTGCCGGGTCGGTGAACCAGGACCGCTGCGCCAACGGCATCGTGCCGTTGTTCGTGCCGTGCACCGAGAGGATCTGGCCGAGCTGCCCGTCGCGCACCCGCGCGACCAGCTCGGTGAACTCCGGCGAGAACCGCACGGGGTACGCCGTCATCAGCAGCACGCCGGCCTCCCGGGCGGCCTGCACCATGGCGTTCGCGTCCTCGTCGGTGGTCGCCAGGGGCTTCTCGCAGAGCACGTGCGCCCCGGCGGCCACTGCCTGCTCCACCAGGCGCCGGTGGTCGGCGTTCTCGGCTGCGACCACGACGGCGTCCGGTCGCTCAGCCAGCAACGTCGCCACGTCCGGGAGGTACCGCAGGCCGAGCTCCCGGGCGAATGCTGCTCCGCGCAGCGTCCCGGGGTCCGCCTCGCCCACGTCGGTGGCCACCACCTCCACCCCGGGCGCGGCAGCCAGGTACCGCGCGTAGCTGACCGCGTGAGTGTGGGCGAAGGACACCAGGCCGACCCGAAGCTGCGTCATCGCTCCTCCTCCCTCTGCTCGGCAGCCGGCACAGCCGTCGCGCCCGGCCCAGCGTCCCCGGCCTGCGGCACCTCAGTGTCCCCGCCGACCGGCCGACCCGGGGCGGCTCCACCGGCCTGCGGGATGTCGACCTCTTCGCCGGTCCGCACCGAGCTGAGCACCGCCTCGGCCACCTGCACCGCGCGAGCACCGTCCGCGGCCGACACCCGCGCCGGGCCCTCACCGGCGATGGCTGCGGCGAAGTCCACGATCTCGGCCGTGTACGGGCTGGCCGCCACGTCCACCGGCGGCAGGTAGCCGCCGCTGCGCGGGTCGGCCACCTGCACCCGGGTGCCGTCCTGGCGTGCCGAGTCATGACTGAGGACGCCGGCGTCCCCGGCGATGTGGAACGAGGAGCTGAACGGCAGGTGCGGGTGCCCCCACACGCTGTAGCACTGGCTGATCGCCCCGGACGCGTGCGTCAGGGTGACGGTCGCGCTGGCCACCCGCCCTCCGCCGTCATCGGCCCGGGTGATCGACTGGGCGAACACGCTGACCGCGGGACCGGCGAACCACTCCGCCTGGTCCAGGTCGTGGATCATCTGGTCCAGCACGATCCCGCCGGAGCGCTCCTCGTCGAAGAACCAGTCCGCCGTCGGCGCTGCGCTCATCCGGCGGAACCGGCAGACGGCGACCCGCCCGATCCGGCCCGACGTCACCGCGGCGTGCGCGCGTGCGTAGGCGGGGAAGTAGCGCACCACGTGCGCCGGGAACAGGTGTACGCCCGCCTCTGCGGCAGCCGACACCACCTCGTGTGCGGCTGCGGTGGTCCGGGCCAACGGCTTCTCACAGACCACCTGCTTGCCGCGGGCGATCGCCGCCAGGGCGAGGTCGGCGTGCGTGTGCGTCGGGGTGACGATGTCCACCACGTCCACCCGGTCCCACAGGTCGTCCAGGGAGGCCACGGCGGTGAGCCCGTGCGCCGCGGCCAGGGCGTCCGCGCCGTGCAGGGAGTGCACGCTCACCTGCGCACCGAGCGAGCGCCAGGCGGGGACGTGCACCTGGGAGATGCCGCCCGCGCCGATCAACCCGACACGGAGCGGGGGAGTGGAGGGCTGCACGGCGGGGATACCTCGTCTCTTCCGGGTGCGGCCGGTCGGCTCCGGCCCTGCATTGGCTGCTCAGTCCATCATGACCGGGCGCCGAAGTGGTCGAGGACGTGCTCGGGCAGCGCTGGTACGTCCCGCGGGCGGGAGCCGTCCCGCAGCGACTCGGTCGCGGCCACGGCCGTGGCGACCGCGTGCCGTGCGGCCACCGGGGAGGTCACCGTGGGGCCGCCGTGGGTCACGAAGTCGAGGAACTCGGCCATCGTGTCCTGGTCGGCATCGGCGTGCCCGGCCGTCTCGCCACCGATCGGGTACTCCCGGTCGCCGTCGGCCTGGTACTCGCAGCGGTGGTTCCAGAGGCGCACCACCCCGCCGGCGCCGTCGCCGAAGTTCTCGATCCGGCCCTCGGTGCCGATCACCGTGTAGTTCCGCCAGTAGTCCGGGGTGTAGTGGCACTGCTGGTAGGAGGCCAGCACGCCGTTGTCCAGCCGCATCTGCACCATCGACAGGTCCTCGACGTCGACCACCGGGTTCAGCTCGCGCAGGCTCAGCGGCGGCCAGCCGGTGCGGTCGAACCAGTCGGGCATGCTCCGGTCGGAGTTGTCCCGGCGGTCGGTGATCTGGTCGTAGAGGGTCAGTGCGCCCATCCCGACCACCCGGGTGCTGTAGCCGCCGGCCAGGTGGTGGATCACGTCCAGGTCGTGGGCACCCTTCTGCAGCAGCAGGCCGGTGCTGCGGCTGCGGTCGGCGTGCCAGTCCTTGAAGTAGAAGTCGCCGCCGTGACCCACGAAGTGCCGGCACCAGATCGCCTTCACCTGTCCGATCTCGCCGCGGGCGATGATCTCGCGCATGGTGCGTACCACCGCCATGTGCCGCATGTTGTGCCCCACGTACAACCGGGTGCCGGTGCGCGCGGCGGTGGTCAGCACCGCGTCGGCGTCGGCGGTGGAGATGGTCATCGGCTTCTCCAGGTACACCGCCACGCCCGCCTCAAGAAGCTCGGTGGCCACCGCGGCGTGCGTGTCGTCCGGGCTGAGCACCAGCGCTGCGTCCGGTGCCGCAGACGACCCGAGCAGCTCGGTCACCGCGGCGAACACCGGTGCCGGGGCGTGCAGGCGCCGTGCCACCCGGTCGGCCGCACCTGGCGCAGGATCCACGTAACCGACGATCCGGGCCCGGCCCGCGGCCAGCGCATGGGCAGCGATGCTGGCCCGGGCACCACAGCCCACCACGGCCAGCCGGACGGCATGATCGGAGATGCTCATCGCGCCATCATGGCAGTCGGCCGGGGGCCGGGGACCGGTGGGCAGGGTCGGCTGGGGGCCAGCGGCCGGAGGTGCAACGGTTACCCTGGTTCCGTGAACAGCCAGCCCGACGCCGCCCGCCGCACCGGGGCCGCTGCCGACCGTCCTGAGGCGGGCTCCACGCCGGCCGGCCCGGATCGTGCGGCCGGTACCGACGGCGCCTCGGCAGCGACGGCCAAGGGCGACGTGCCGGCTGCGCCGCGCAAGCAGCGCCCGGCGCGGGTGGTGTTCGGCAGCACCGTGCTCTGGTCCGAGGTGTTCGTGGTGTTCTTCGCGCTGCTCGTGGCCTACGGCCTGCGGGTCGCCGAACCGACCACGCTGAGCATCCTCGCCGGCATCGGCATGGTCTCCTGCGCCGTGGCCGCCCGGTTGCAGCGCACCCGGGTCGGCATCGTGCTCGGTTCGGCGGTGCAGGTGCTGCTGCTCCTCGGCGGGCTGCTGGTGCCGATGATGTTCGTGGTCGGTGGCATCTTCACGATCATCTGGGCGCTCGGCGTGTGGCTCGGGCTGAAGATCGACCGCGAGCGTGCCGAACGTACTGAGCGGGCTGAGAGTGCTGACGGTGCTGGGGGCAACGCTGACGCCAGTACGCTCGGGGCATGAGCGAACAGAGCGAACGCACCCTCATCCTGATCAAGCCGGACGGCGTCCGCCGCGGGCTGACCGGACAGATCCTGGCCCGGGTGGAGGCCAAGGGCTACACCCTGACCGCCGTCGAGTTGCGCACCGCTGACGACGAGCTGCTCGCTGCGCACTACGCCGAGCACGAGGGCAAGCCGTTCTACGCCCCGCTGGTGGAGTTCATGAAGTCCGGCCCGGTGCTGGCCGCCGTGGCTGAGGGACACCGGGTGATCGAGGGGTTCCGCTCGCTCGCGGGTGCCACCGACCCCACCGCAGCCCTGCCCGGCACCATCCGCGGCGACTTCGGCCGGGACTGGGGTCTGGCCGTGCAGCAGAACCTGGTGCACGGTTCGGACTCGGTGGACAGCGCCGAGCGCGAGATCGGGCTCTGGTTCCCCGGTCGCTGACGATCACGCGCGCCTCGCTGGCCGCGCGGCACCCGCGCCCGCGCGGCACCCGTGCCCGCGCCTGGCACCCGTGCCCACGCGCGGCAGTGCGCCGAGCGTAACCGCCGCCCCTATGTGACTGACAAGCGTCGGCCACGAAGGCGACTTTGTCCTAACAAAGGTTGCGCGCGGGCCGGTGCTGGTGGGACGATCGGGTGAACCCACCGCACCGCCCGTCCACCGCCAGTGATGCACACCCCGGGCAGCCGCGGACCGATGTCAGGAGGACCATGGCCACGCCCACCATCCAGCACTACGTCGGCGGTCGGCTCCGGGACGGTGCCGGCGCGCCGATCGAGGTGCGCAACCCGGCCACCGGCCAGGTCAGCGGCCTGATCCACGCAGCCGGCGCGGAGGAGCTCGCCGAGGCTGTGGTCACCGCCACCGCGGCGTTCGAGGGCTGGTCCCAGCAGTCGCTGAGCAAGCGGGCGGCCGTGCTGTTCGCGTTCCGCGAGCTGGTCGCGGCGAACACCGACCGGATCGCCGCGGCGATCTCCGCCGAGCACGGCAAGACGCTCGCCGACGCCGCTGGTGAGGTGGCCCGCGGTCTGGAGAACATCGAGTTCGCGTGCGGCCTGCCGCAGCACCTGCAGGGCGCCTACGCCGACCAGGTGAGCACCGGGGTGGACGTGTACTCCTACCGGGAGCCGCTCGGCGTGGTCGCCGGCATCACCCCGTTCAACTTCCCGGCGATGGTGCCGCTGTGGATGGCGCCGATCGCGATCGCCTGCGGCAACGCCTTCATCCTCAAGCCCTCCGAACGGGACCCGTCCGCCTCGCTGGTGCTCGCCGAGCTGTGGCAGCAGGCGGGTCTGCCGGACGGCGTCTTCACCGTGCTCCAGGGCGGTCCGGAGCTGGTCGATGCCATCCTGGACCACCCGCAGGTCGCGGCCGTCTCCTTCGTCGGTTCCACCCCGATCGCCCGGCACGTGTACCAGCGGGCCTCGGCGGCCGGCAAGCGGGTGCAGGCCCTCGGTGGGGCGAAGAACCACGCCGTGGTGCTCCCGGACGCCGACGTGCGCAGCACGGCGGCCCACCTCGTGGCGGCCGGCTACGGATCCGCCGGCCAGCGGTGCATGGCGATCTCCGCCGTCGTGGCGGTCGGTACCGACGAGCAGGTGGCGCCGCTGCTGGCCGAGCTCACCGCCCAGTCCCGCCGGCTGGTGGTCGGCCCCTGCACCGACGAGTCCGCGGAGATGGGCCCGGTGATCACCGCCCAGGCCCGGGAGCGGATCCGCTCGGTGATCGGCCAGGCGGAGGCCGGTGGTGCCCGCGTGCTCCTCGACGGCCGCGAGCACCAGGTTCCCGGGGCCGAGGACGGCTACTTCCTCGGCCCCACCCTGCTGGACCAGGTGGACCGGGAGTCGGTCGCTTACACCGAGGAGGTGTTCGGGCCGGTTCTGGTGGTGCTGCGCGCCGCCGATCTGGACGAGGCGCTGGCCATCGTCAACGCCAACCCGTACGGCAACGGGGCCGCGATCTTCACCGGTGACGGCGCAGCCGCCCGCCGCTTCCAGCGTCAGGTGCAGGCCGGCATGGTGGGCATCAACGTGCCCATCCCGGTGCCGGTGGGTTCGTTCTCCTTCGGTGGCCGCAAGGACTCCCTGTTCGGGGACACCCACGTCTACGGCAGCGAAGGGGTGGCGTTCTACACCCGCGCCAAGGCGGTCACCGCCCGTTGGCCCGAGGCCTCAGCACACCACGCCGCCTCGATGGCCTTCCCCTCGGAGGCCCAGCGATGAGCCTGCGGCTGGCGAACGCACCGGTCTCCTACGGGGTGTTCGAGCTGGCCGCCGAGGACGGGGTGGACCTGCCCGGTCCGGAACAGCTGGCCAGCATGGTGGCCGCCGCCGGCTACGAGGGCATCGACTCCGGCCCGATCGGGATGCTCGGCCGCGGGCAGGAGCTGCGCGACCGGCTCGCCCGGCACTCCCTCGCCCTGGCCGGCGGCTGGGTGGACCTGCCGTTCCCGGACGCCGAGGCGTTCGCCGCCGCGCTGCCCGACTATCGCGACGCCCTGGAGTTCTTCGCCGAGGGCAGCGACCCGGCCCGGCCCGCACGGCCCACCCTGGCCGACTCCGGCTCCGAGGCCCGCCGCGCCCACCCCGGTGGCGGCCCCGGCCTGGGCCTGGACCCCCACGGCTGGGACACGTTCGCGACCAACGTGGCGACCGCCGTCGACCTGGCCCGCCGGGCCGGGCTGGAACCCACCTTCCACCACCACGCCTGCACCCATGTGGAGACCCCGGCCGAGATCGACGAGCTGCTCGCCCGCACCGACGTGGGCCTCACCCTGGACACCGGCCACCTGATCCTCGGCGGCGGCGACCCGCTCACCGGGCTGCGCCGCTGGGCCGACCGGATCGACCACCTGCACCTGAAGGACGTGCGCCGCACCGTGCTCGAGGAGGCGGTCGCCACCCGCGCCGGCATGCGCAAGGTCTGGACCGACCGCGCCTTCGTGCCCCTCGGCGAGGGTGACCTGGACCTGGAGGCGGTGATGGCGCTGATCACCAGCGGCGCACACACCGGCTGGCTGGTGGTCGAGCAGGACGTCATCCCGCAGGTCGGCGACGACCCCGACCGCCCGCAGCGCGAGCAGGTGCACAACCGCGAGATGCTGCGCAGGTGGTTCCCGTGAGGCTACGAATCGGGGTGCTCGGCCTGGGCGCGGTCACCCAGAGCGTGCACCTGCCGCTGCTGCTGCGCCGGTGGGCGGAGTTCCACGTGGTCGCCGTGGCGGACCTGTCCGCCGAGCGCGCGAGCCAGGTCGCCGACCGGTACGGCATCGCGGACGTGTCCACCTCCCGGGAGGAGCTGATCGCCGCCCACACCAGCGGCCGGTGCCCGCTGGACGCCGTCCTGGTCGCCACCTCCGGCACGCACGGAGCCGACGTGCTCGCCCTCGCCGAGGCCGGCCTCGCCGTGTTCTGCGAGAAGCCGCTCGCACTCGCCGAGGCGGAGATCTCCCGCATCGAGGCCGCCGGGGCACGCGTCCAGCTCGGCTACATGAAGGAGTACGACCCGGCGACGGCGGAGCTCGCCCGGGTCCTGGACGGCTGCGCTGTGCGGGCGGTCACCGTGGAGGTGCTGCATCCCGCCTCCGCCCGTCAGCTCACCTTCGCGAACCTGCTCCCCGCCCCCACGGACCTGGACGCCGACGCCCTCGCGGACGCCGGGGGAGCCACCGAGGCAGCGCTGGACCAGGCCCTCGGTGCCGGCACCGACCGCACCTGGCGGGACCTGTACGCCACCGTGGTGATCGGCTCGATCGTGCACGACATCGCCCTGCTCCGGCACCTCGGCCACCCGATCGAGCAGGTGCACAGCGCACACCGCTGGGGTGGTCGCGGCGCCGACCCCGGCTCGGTGGCGGTCGCGGCGACCCTCGCCGGTGGCGCCCGGCTGCACCTGGGCTGGCACTACCTGCCGGACTACCCCGACTACCGGGAGACGGTCACGTTCCACCACGAGACCGGTAGCGCGAGCCTGGTCTTCGGCGTGCCGTACCTGCTGAACGCCCCCACCGTGCTGACCGTGGTCTCCGGTGCGGGCGGCGGTGAGCGGCGCACCGAGCACCGCTGGGCCCAGCAGGAGGCGTTCGAGAACGAGCTGCTCGCTTTCCACCGCTTCGTGACCGAGGGCAGCCGCCCGCACGCCCAGACGGCGGAGGGGCGTGCGGACCTGGTGGTCGCCCAGCAGATCCTCGCTCACCTCGTCGGCGGCACGGTGCGCGGCGAGGCTGCGGGGCGCTGACCCGCACCCGGGCCACCTCACCGCGCCCCACCACACCTCGCGAACCTTCCTCTGTGCAGCTGGAGTGCGCTTGGCGCCGGCGAACGAGTACTCGCGCACGCGGGGTGCCGGGCCCGTGCGGCCAGCGTGGGAGGATGCACGGGTGAGACGACGCATCGCCTACCAGGGAGAGCCCGGCGCGAACTCCGACATCGTCTGCCGGGAGCACTATCCGGACTGGGAACCGCTGCCGCGGGCCTCCTTCGAGGACGTGTTCGCCGCCGTCGCCAGCGACGAGGCGCAGCTGGCCCTGCTGCCGATCGACAACTCCCTGGCCGGGCGGGTGGCCGACATCCACCACTTCCTGCCCACCTCCGGGCTGCACATCATCGCCGAGCACTTCCTGCGGATCCGGTTCGTGCTGATGGGCGTGCCCGGTGCCACCCTGGAGCAGGTCACCACCGTGCGCTCGCACGTGCACGCGCTCGGCCAGTGCCGCCAGGTGATCCGCGACCACCAGCTGACCCCGGTCGTGGCCGGCGACACCGCCGGGGCCGCGCGCGAGGTGGCCGAGCTGGCCGACCCCACCCAGGCGGCGATCGCACCGCCGCTGGCCGCGGAGATCTACGGTCTGCAGGTCCTCGCCACCGACGTGGAGGACGCCGAGCACAACACCACCCGGTTCGTCACCCTCTCCCCGCAGGAGCGGCGCGCCCCCGCCGGGGTGGGACCGGTGGTGACCACGTTCGTGTTCAAGGTGCGCAACCTGCCCGCCGCGCTGTACAAGGCCCTGGGCGGGTTCGCCACCAACGGGGTGAACATGACCAAGCTGGAGAGCTACATGGTGGACGGCGAGTTCGTCGCCACCATGTTCCTCGCCGAGGTGGACGGCCACCCCGACGACCTCCCGCTGAAGCGGGCGCTGGAGGAGCTGGAGTTCTTCACCACCGAGCTCATCGTGCTCGGCGTCTACCCGGCGGACGGGTACCGGCTGGAGTCCGGCTCCCCGGCCTGATCGCCGCCGTGGCGTGCGGTCCGGAGCCGGCCGCGCCGGCGTGCCACCCGGTCGCGCTGTCGTGCCACCCGGTCGCGCTGTCGTGCCACCCGGCCGCGCTGTCGTGCCACCCGGCCGCGCCGGCGTGACCCCCGGGTGGGCTGCGCTGCCCCGGGGCTCCCGGCTGCGTTGTGCTGGCCCGGAGCTCCCGGCCGTGTCGCGCGGACCGGTAGCGCAACCTCGGGCTGCGGGCCAAGATGGGAACCCCGAGCACAGGAGGAACGATGAGCACACGGCCCGGTCCGGACTCCTGGAACGACACCGGACTCGTCGACGAACCCGACGAGGAGCCGGTCAACCTGGTGCAGGAGTCCGAGGTCGATGACCCTCGAGACCGTGGTGAGGACTACCAGCCCCGCACGGCCCGCCCCGACCGGGACGGCCAGGCCGACGAGGCGGACGTGGCCGACCAGGCCGTCGTCGTCCCGGACGAGGACGCCGACGACGAGGACTTCTGAGGCAGCCGCCCGGGGTCCACGAACGCCCGCGCCGGAGCCGCTAGCCTGGGCACCGTGCACCTGAAAACGCTGACGCTGCGCGGCTTCAAGTCGTTCGCGTCCGCGACCACGCTCAGCCTGGAGCCGGGTATCACCTGTGTGGTGGGACCGAACGGGTCCGGCAAGTCCAACGTGGTGGACGCGCTCGCCTGGGTGATGGGGGAGCAGGGTGCCAAGTCCTTGCGCGGCGGGGCGATGGCGGACGTCATCTTCGCCGGTACCTCCTCCCGCCCGCCGCTCGGGCGCGCCGAGGTGTCGCTGACCATCGACAACTCCGACGGCGCGCTGCCGATCGAGTACTCCGAGGTCACCATCTCCCGCACGCTGTTCCGCAACGGCGGCTCGGAGTACGCGATCAACGGCACCTCCTGCCGGCTGCTGGACATCCAGGACCTGCTCTCCGACTCCGGGCTCGGCCGGGAGATGCACGTGATCGTCGGCCAGGGCCGGCTGGACTCGGTGCTGTCGGCCACCGCCGAGGACCGGCGCGGCTTCATCGAGGAGGCCGCCGGCATCCTCAAGCACCGCAAGCGCAAGGACAAGGCGCTGCGCAAGCTGGAGGCCACCGCCGCGAACCTGGCCCGGCTGACCGACCTGACCAGCGAGATCCGCCGCCAGCTCGGCCCGCTGGCCAAGCAGGCCGACGTCGCCCGCCGCGCCCAGGTGGTGCAGATCGACGTGCGCGACGCCAGGGCCCGCCTGCTCGCCGACGACCTGGTCCAGCTCACCTCCTCCCTCGCCCAGGAGATCGCCGACGAGACCGCCCTGCGCGAGGAGCGCGCCGCGGTGGAGGCCGCCCAGGCCGAGGCCCGCGAACGGCTCACCCGGGTGGAGACCGACGCCGCAGCCGCCGCACCCGCCCTGCGCGAGGCCAGCGAGATGTGGTACCGGCTGTCCTCGCTGGCCGAACGGCTCCGCGGCACGCACACCCTCGCCGCCGAACGCTGCCGGCTGCTCGGTACCCCCGCCACCGAGGACACCTCCCGCCGCGACCCGGCGGACCTGGACGCCCAGGCCGTCAGGGCCCGGGACGCCGAGGCGGAGCTGGCCGCCGAGGCGGACAAGGCCCGCGCCGACCTGGAGGCGATGGTCACCGAACGCACCTACGCCGAGCAGCGGGCCGCCGAGGCCGAGCGCGCGCTCGCAGCCGTGCACCGTGGGGTGGCCGACCGTCGGGAGGGGCTGGCCCGGCTCACCGGACAGGTGGCCGCGATGCGCTCCAAGGTGGAGGCCAGCGAGGCAGAGCTGGACCGACTGCGCCGCAACCTGGCCGGTGCGCTGGAACGCGCCGAGGCCGCCGAGGCCGAGTTCGTCGCCCTGGAGCAGCAGGCCGTCGGCGCGCAGGAGGGTGAGGAGGGTCTGGACGAGGCGCACGAGCGCGCCCTGGCGGTCCTGGAGGAGGCGAGTGCCGCCGTCACCGAGCTCACCGAGACCGAACGGGCGGCCGAGGGGGACAAGGCCACCTGGACCGCCCGGCTGGACGCCCTGCAGATGTCGCTGGCCCGCAAGGACGGCACCGGTGCGCTGCTGTCCGCAGAGCTCCCCGGCGTGC
>CAZMDO010000063.1:0-11422 GCA_964564445.1 uncultured Ruaniaceae bacterium
GGCGTCGCCGGTGATCATCGTGCCGAAGCCGAGCGCGAGCACCAGCAGGCCGACGGCGAGCACCGCGACGGCATCGGCCACCGCCCTGCGCCGCGGCGTGGCACGCAGGCGGCTCCAGAGGGCGGTCAGGTGCTCCATGCACGCCATTCTCGCCGGTGCGCGTCCCCGGGGGAATGCGACGAAAGGCGGACGTGGCCCACAGGCCGTGACGTCGGCCGTAGCATCGGCAGCGATGGCTGCCTCGCCGACCTCGACCCTGCTGCGCTCCGTACTGCCGGTGCGCACCTGGATGGTGGTCGTCATCGTCGGTCTGGTCGGCCAGCTCGCCTGGACCGTGGAGAACATGTACCTGAACGTGTTCGTCTACGACGTGATCAGCACCGACCCGGCAGTGATCGCCACGCTGGTGGCAGCCTCGGCGATCGCCGCCACCGCTGCCACCATGCTCATCGGCGCAGCCTCGGACCGGGTCGGGCGGCGTCGAGAGTTCATCGCGGCCGGTTACCTGCTGTGGGGCGTGACCACCGCCACCTTCGGCTTCGTCCAACCCGAGCACGGGGCCGACGCCGCCCGCAGTGTGGCCCTCGCGGTGGTGGCGATCATCGTCCTGGACTGCGTGATGTCCATCTTCGGCTCAGGTGCGAACGATGCTGCCTTCCAGGCCTGGGTCACCGAGTCCACCACCCCTGCGAACCGGGGGAGGGTCGATGGGGTGCTGGCGATCATGCCGCTGATCGGCATGCTGGTGGTCTTCGGTGCCCTCGATCCGCTCACCCAGCGAGGCGAGTGGCGGCTGTTCTTCGGCATCGTCGGCGTCGTGACCTCCCTGGTCGGGGTGCTCGCATGGTTCCTGGTCAGAGATCCCGGTCGGGTGCACGGTCCGCCGGACGGCTACCTGGCCGCACTGGTGCACGGGGCCCGACCGAGCACCGTCCGGACCCATCCGCGACTGTACGTGCTGCTCACCGCGTGGGCGGTGGTCGGGATCAGCACCCAGGTGTTCATCCCGTACCTGATCATCTACATCCAGCAGTACCTGAAGCTGGACACCTACGCGATCGTGCTGGCCAGCGTGCTCGTCGGGGCGTCGGTGCTGAGCGTGCTCGGTGGCCGAGTGATCGACCGGATCGGCAAGAGCCGCGCGATCCTGCCGGCAGTGGGGCTGATGGTTCTCGGCCTGGTGGGAGTGTTCACCGTGCGGGAGATGCTGCCACTGATCCTCTGCGGCATCCCGATGATGGGCGGATTCATGCTCTCCTTCGCCGCTATCGGTGCCAGCGTGCGGGACGCCACTCCCGCCGACCGGGTCGGCATGGTGCAGGGGTTGCGGATGGTCGCCGCAGTGCTCGTGCCGATGGTGGTCGGACCGTTCATCGGCGCCGCGGTGATCACCGGCGCGAACGAGACCTACGTGGACCTCGGCGTGGTCAAACAGGTGCCGACCCCGTGGATCTTCGCGGCTGCCGCCGTGGTCGCGGTGCTGGTCGTGCTGCCGGTGCTGGCGCTGCGCCGGTTCCCGGAGCAGCCGAACCTTGGTGCCGCGTCCGACCACACAGCAGCAGGAGACCCAGCGCGATGACCATGCTCACCCGCTGGGGTCGGGACCTCGACAAGGACGCCCCGCTGCCCGAGTACCCGCGCCCCCAGCTCGTCCGTGGCGACTGGGCGAACCTGAACGGCAGGTGGTCGTATGCGATCACTGCCTTCACCGATGATGCCGCCGCTCACCCCAGGCGAGCGGACCGCCTCGGCGATCCGCTGGCCGTGGCCGACCCCACCGCTCCGCCGGCACGCTGGGACGGATCGATCGTGGTGCCGTTCTCCCCGGAGACCCCGCTCTCCGGGGTGGGTCGCACGCTGTCTGCGGACCAGACGCTGTGGTACCGGCGCACGTTCGCACCGCCGCGCGCGTTGGCCGCTGGTGAACGGTTGCTGCTGCACCTCGGAGCGGTGGACCAGTCCTGCCGGGTGGCCGTGGATGGTGTGGAGGTCGGCGAGCACACCGGCGGCTACCTTCCGTTCACCCTGGACCTCACTGCTGTCATCGCCGGCACCGGCGCCGACCTCGGGCCGGCCGCCGGAGAGCACGAGCTGGTCGTCGCCGTGCGGGACGTCACCGACGCCGCGTGGCTGTCCCGCGGCAAGCAGTCCAGCACACGCGGTGGTATCTGGTACACCCCGCAGTCGGGGATCTGGCAGACCGTCTGGTGCGAGATCGTTCCGGCCGTGGCGATCGATGGCCTCACGCTCACCCCGGACCTGGCGGCCGGCACCGTCGAGGTCACCGTGCACAGCGTGAACGCCGCACCCGGCGCGACCGCGACCATCACTATCGCCGCACCCGACCAGCCCGCGATGACCGACGCTCCTGCCAGCGGCGGCCCGGGGCACCCCGACGGACCGACCGACCCGGCGGCGCACGCTGCCCCGGCGAGCTCCGCCGTCGTGGTGGGCACTCCCACCCCGGTGCCCGTGCCTGGGCAGGTGCGCCCGTGGAGCCCGGAAGACCCGTACCTGTACGACGTGCAGGTCGAGCTCGGCGACGACCGGGTGGTCAGCTACGTCGGGATGCGCTCCTTCGGTCTCGGCACCGACGGTCGTGGGCACCGCCACCTGCTGCTCAATGGCCGCCCCTATCTGCAGGTCGGCCTGCTGGACCAGGGCTACTGGCCGGACGGCGGTTACACCGCACCCTCGGACGAGGCGCTCGTCTACGACATCCAGCTAGCCAAGGACCTCGGCTTCACCATGCTGCGCAAGCACATCAAGATCGAGCCGCTGCGCTGGTACCACCACTGCGACCGGCTGGGCATGCTGGTCTGGCAGGACGCGGTCAACGGGGGCAGCGCCTACCGGCCCAGCGTGATCACCGTCCCGGTCGCCCCGGTGCCGCACCGGCGGGACACGAACCACGCCGCGTTCGGTCGGGCCGAGACCGATGGGCGCACAGAGTTCGAGGCCGAGCTGGCCGCGATGATCGAGCACCTGCGCAGCGTGCCCTCGCTGGCCCTCTGGGTGCCGTTCAACGAGGGCTGGGGCCAGTTCGACGCTGCCCGGATCGCCGACCTGGTGCGTGCCCTGGACCCGACCCGGCCGGTGGACCATGCCAGCGGGTGGCACGACCAGGGCGCCGGTGACCTGCACAGCCTGCACGTCTACGTCCGGCCCCTGCGGCTGCCGCGGTCGCCACGCCGTCGCTGGCCCTGGTGGCTGGACGGGCACCTGCTGCGGCGCCCACAGGCGCGCGCGGTCGCGCTCACCGAGTACGGCGGATACAGCCTGGCGGTGACCGGGCACACATGGGGTGAGCGGACCTTCGGCTACCGGCGCCTGTCCACGGCTCGCGAGCTGACCCAGGCGCTGCAGACCTTGCACCGCGAGCAGGTCGAGCCTGCTGTCCGCCGGGGCCTGGCCGCCACGGTGTACACCCAGCTCACCGACGTGGAGGACGAGGTGAACGGCCTGGTGACCTACGACCGCGAGGTGGTGAAGGTGCGGGCCGACCGCCTGCGCGAGATCACCGACCGGTTGCGTGCCGTCGCGGCCGAGATGGGCACCCACTGTCAGCCTAGAGCTCGCGCGGGGCAACCAGGAGCGAGAGGAGAGCAGCGATGACTGGCAGCCAGCTGCAGCTGCTGGAGCGGGAGCTGACCGGACAGGTGTCGCTCACCCTGCCCGACGGCCGGCTGAACCGGGGTGCGGTCGGGTGGGCGCGCCAGCCGCTGGTGGACACCTCCGGGATCGGGCGCGGGTGGGGGCGGAACAAGCGGTGGGAGTACTGGGGCGTGGTCACGCCGACCCACCTGCTCGGGCTGACCCTCTCCCACATCGACTACGCCGCCGTGCACGAGCTGTGGGTGCTGGACCGCACCACCGAGCGCACCTGGGCCCAGGGGGCCACGGTGCTGCCGCCGCGCGGGGTCCGGCTGCCCGCGGTGTGCGAGGGTGGGCCGGCGCGGGCGGCAGCGAAGAACCTCGCCCTGGCTGTCGATGAGGTCGACGGCGGTACTCGCCTGCGCGCGAGGGCTCCGGGGGTGCGGGTGGACCTGCTCGCGTCTCGCCCGGCCGGGCACGAGCGCCTCGCCGTGGTGGTGCCGTGGGGCTCGCGACGGTTCCAGTACACGGTCAAGGACGTGGCCCGCCCGGTCACCGGCACGATCTGGCTCGACGGTCAGGCCTGCGAGGTGCCGGCCGGGGAGTCCTGGGCGGTGCTCGACCACGGCCGTGGCCGGTGGCCCTATGCCGTCTCCTGGAACTGGGGTGCCGGTTCAGGTATCAGCGGTGGCCGCGTGGTCGGGCTGCAGGTGGGCGGCCGGTGGACTGCCGGCACGGGCTCCACGGAGAACGCGGTGGTGGTGGACGGTCGGCTGCACAAGCTGCACGGTGAGCTGGACTGGGACTACGACCTGGCCGACGACCGGCCATGGCGGGTGAGCGGACGCGGGCTCGATGCCCAGTTCCAGCCGTTCTACACCAAGCGTTCGCGCACCGAGCTCGGTGTGCTGTCCTCGCGCACGGACCAGTGCTTCGGGCACTGGTCCGGGTCGGTGCGTACCGGTGAGGGTGAGCTGGTGACGTTCGACAGGCTGCTCGGCTGGGCGGAAGAGGTGCACAACCGCTGGTGAGCGCGGCAGGGCTGCGGGCACAGCCGCGCGGGTCTACCGTGCCAAGGTGAGCCAGACCAAGCCAGCGGACCTGGATGCCGGCGACCCACCGGGGGCGCACCACCTGAGCCTGACCGTGGTCCTCGCGTTCGCCGCGAACGTGCTCATCGCGGTGGCGAAGACCGTGGCCGGGGTGCTCACCGGGGCGGCGTCGATGGTCGCCGAGGCCGCGCACTCCTGGGCGGACGCCGGCAACGAGGTGTTCCTGATGGTCGCCGAGCGGCGGGCCGCCCGCGCCCCGGACGCCGAGCACCCGACCGGGTACGGGCGGGAGGCCTACGTCTGGTCGATGATGGCCGCGCTCGGGCTGTTCCTCGCCGGTGCCGCGGTCTCGATCATGCACGGCATCCAGGAGCTCGTGGACCCCGAGCCGGCGTCGAACTTCGTGATCGCCTACGTGGTGTTCGCGGTGGCGTTCGTGCTGGAGGGCATCTCGTTCCTCCAGGCCTTCGGGCAGATGCGGCGGGGCGCACGGGAGGCAGGCCGTGACCTGCTCGAGCAGGCGCTGTCCACCTCCGACCCGACGCTGCGTGCGGTGTTCGCCGAGGACTTCGCCGCTGTGGTCGGCATCCTGCTCGCCACCGCCGGTGTGCTCGCGCACGACCTCACCGGGTCGCCGGTGCCGGACGCGATCGGCTCGATCCTCGTCGGCCTGCTGCTCGCGGTGGTGGCCCTGGTGCTGTTCGACCGGAACCGGGACTTCCTCGTCGGCGAGGTGCTCGACCCGGCCAAGCGGGCGCTGGTGGTGGCCGGGCTGCGCGAGCATGCGGAGATCGACCGGCTGACCATGCTGCACGTGGAGTACGTCGGTCCGCGCAAGGTGCTCCTGGTGGCCCGGGTCGACCTGGTCGGTGATGCGCCCGAGCACGAGCTGAGCGAGCGGCTGCTCCGACTGGCGCAGGAGCTGGAGAGCCGGCCCGCGGTGGCACGTGCCATCCTCAGCCCGGCCACCGCTGGAGAGGCCGAGCTCAGCTGACGACCTG
The DNA here is from genome assembly GCA_964564445.1 of uncultured Ruaniaceae bacterium. Lineage (GTDB taxonomy): Bacteria > Actinomycetota > Actinomycetes > Actinomycetales > Beutenbergiaceae > Ruania. The sequence goes on from CAZMDO010000063.1 coordinate 5,648, forward strand.
GTCAGCGCCAGGGAGGCTGAGGTGACCTGAGCGTCGCTACGCACGGAAAAACCCGAACGATTGATCGGGATTGGTCTTTCCGGCCCACCCTGAATACGCTTTCCTCATGGCCGACGACGTCACCGACACCACCAGCGACGAACCAGCAGCATCCACGGCGCCGGCGCAGCCCGTCGCGGCCGCCGATCCGACTGTGACTGACGGCGCCCTCGAGCCTCCGACCACTGCTGAGCCGACCGCACCCGCGCCGGACGCCGAGCAGGCTGAGCCGGCGGCCGTTGCCGAGCCGAGCACCCGGGACTGGCCGATCGGGCTGACCGTCCTCGGCTACGGCGGCGACTACAACCCCGAGCAGTGGCCGATGCAGGTGCGCCTGGAGGACATCGAGCTGATGCGCGAGGCCGGGGTGAACATCGTCAGCCTGGCGATCTTCGCCTGGGCCAGCATCGAACCGCGCGAGGGACGGCTGGAGTGGGCCTGGCTGGACAACATCATGGACCGGCTCGCAGCCGCCGGGATCAAGGTCGCGCTCGCCACCGCCACCGCCTCCCCGCCGCCGTGGCTGACGATGAAGCACCCGGAGATCCTGCCCCGCACCGCTGACGGCGTGGTGCTGAACCAGGGCGGTCGGCAGGCCTACGCACCGTCCTCCACCGTCTACCGCGACTATGCAGTGAAGATGGCCAAGGCGATGGCCGAACGCTATGGCGAGCACCCCGCGCTGGCGCTGTGGCACATCGACAACGAGATCGGCTGCCACGTGCCGCACGACTTCTCCGAGTCCGCCGTGCGCGCCTTCCGTACCTGGCTGCGGCGCAAGTACCGCACCATCGAACGCCTCAACGAGGCCTGGGGCACCGCGTTCTGGTCCCAGCGCTACGGCGCCTTCAAGGACGTGCTGCCGCCGCTGGCCGCCCCCACCTACGCCAACCCGAGCCAGCAGCTGGACTTCGCCCGGTTCTCCTCCGACACCCTGCTGGACTACTACCGCAAGCTGCGCGACGCGGTCCGCCCGATCACCCCGCACGTGCCCTCGACCACGAACTTCATGGTCAGCCTGAGCACCAAGTGGATGGACTACTTCCGCTGGGCGCAGGAGGTGGACGTGATCGCCACCGACCACTACACGATCGCCGCGGACCCGGAGCGGGAGGTCGACCTGGCGCTTGCGGCGGACATGACCCGCGGCGTGGCCGGCGGCAAGCGCTGGATCCTGATGGAGCACTCCAGCGCCGCGGTGAACTGGCAGCCGCACAACCGGGCCAAGGGCCCGGGGGAGATGCTGCGCAACTCGCTGGCGCACGTGGCCCGCGGCGCGGACGCGGTGATGTTCTTCCAGTTCCGTGCCTCCAAGGCCGGTGCGGAGAAGTTCCACTCTGCGCTGGTGCCGCACGCCGGGCGGGACTCGGGCATCTGGCGGGAGTCCGTGCGCCTGGGCGAGGTGCTCGCCTCCCTGGCCCCGGTGGCCGGCAGCACCGTGCGGGCCAAGGTCGCGCTGGTTTTCGACTACCAGGCCTGGTGGGCCACCGAGCTGGACTCCCACCCCAGCGAGGACGTCAGCTACGGCGACCGGATCCGCGCCCTGTACCGCGAGCTCTGGTACCGCGGGGTGGCGGTGGACGTGCTCCCGCCCACCGGCGACCTGTCCGGCTACGACCTGGTGCTGGTGCCCACCCTGTACCTGGTCACCGACGAGGGCGCAGCCAACATCGCCGCGGCCGCCGAGGCCGGCGCCACCGTGGCGATCACCTACTTCTCCGGCATCGTGGACGAGAACGACCAGGTCCGCCTCGGCGGCTACCCGGGCGCGTTCCGGAACCTGCTCGGGGTGCGCAGCGACGAGTTCTTCCCGCTGCTGCCGGATGAGAAGGTCACCCTGGACGACGGCACGAGCGCCGACGTGTGGACCGAACGGATCGAGGTGACCACCGCCGAGGCGGTGCGCACCTTCGCCGACGGTCCGCTGCCCGGCGGCCCCGCCATCACCCGGAACACGGTCGGTGCGGGCAGCGCCTGGTACGTGGCCACCCGCCAGGACGAGGCGGGCACCGCGGCGCTGGTGGATGCTCTGCTCGCCGAGTCCGGCGTCACCGCGGCGGCCGAGGTCCCGCGCGGGGTGGAGGCGGTCCGACGGGTGGCCGAGGACGGCACCGGCTACCTCTTCCTGCTCAACCACACCGACGAGCAGCAGCAGGTGCCCGGCACCGGCACCGACCTGGTCACCGGCGCGGCAGCGTCCGGATCGGTCACGCTCCCCGCGGGCGCGGTCGCGGTGCTGCAGGAGTCCTGACCACGCAGCACCCCAGAACCTGGTGGTACTCGTCGATCTGGCCATGAATCGTGGCCAGATCGACGAGTGGCCTCGTGCCTAGTAGCCCCGGTTGCGGGGGTCGTTCCTCGGGTCCCCGGCATCCGGCGGCAGCCCGGTCTCCCGACGCTCCACGGTGTGGTGCGTGCGCGAGCGCTGCGCGTTGATGATCAGCGCCAGGATGATCGTCAGCACCCCAGCGGCCATGCAGATGTAGCCGACCACCGTCAGGTCCACGACGTCCCAGCTGTCGCGGACCGCGAAGCTGAGGATCGCCCCGACGACGATCAGGAATATTCCACCACCGACACCCATCGCAACGACCGTCCTCTCCCTGGGCACCGGTCGGCGCCCTCGAGCGACTATCCTCGTGCCAAGACGCCACCCGCGCATCCCGGGTAAGCGCTACCCCGCGGCCGGAACGCTGCGATACCGTGGGGCCAGCACATCCTGGGGAGAGAGGATCATGGTGCTGTCTGCGGTCGACGCTGCCCCGCGCCGTCTCCGTCTGGAGCGGCTCGACGATGCCACCTGCCTGGGTACCGCCCGCCCGTTGCTGAGCTGGCTGAGGCCACCCGGGCTCGGCGCGCAGCAGGCGGTCGAGGTGCACTTCACCGGTGCCGGCCCGCACGCGGTGGAACGCAGCTGGCGGGTGGTCACCGAGGAGTCGGTGCTCGTGCCCTGGCCGGGTGAGCCGTTGCACAGCGGGCAACGCGGCACCCTGCGGGTCCGCACCGAGCACGACGGCGGAGTCTCGCCCTGGTCCGAGCCGTTGGCCGTCCATGTCGCGCCCTTGGCGCCCACCGACTGGACCGCGCGGTTCATCACCCCGGCCGTCGGTGGCGGCCTGGACGATCCCGCCCCGGTGCTGACAGGGCAGGTGGAGGTCGAGCCCGGACTGGTGCACGCCCGGCTGCTGCTCAGCGCGCTGGGCACGGTCCGCATGCTGCTGAACGCACGCCGGGTGGGCGCCGATGTGCTCACCCCCGGCTGGACCAGCTACGAGCACCGCCTCCGGTTCCACGGCTACGACGTGACCGAGCTGCTCACCCCCGGCGAGAACCACCTGCACGCCACCCTCGGCAACGGTTGGTACCGCGGCGCCCTCACCTGGGACCTGCGCCGCGACCTGTACGGGGAGCACCTGGCGCTGCTCGCCCAGCTCGAGCTGACCTACGCCGACGGGCGCACCGTGGTGCTCGGCACCGACGAGACCTGGCGCGCGCACACCGGTCCGGTGCGCAGCGACGACCTCTACGGCGGGCAGCACACCGACCTGCGCCGCCCGGACCTGGACGGCGACCCGCAACCGGTGCGCACCCTGGAGGTGGACCTGGCCCGCCTGGTCGCCCCGGAGGGCCCGCCGCCGCGGGTCACCGAACGCGTCCCGGCCCGCAGCCTCACCCCCCGCGGCGAGGGTCGCTACATCGCCGACTTCGGGCAGAACCTGGTCGGCTGGGTGCACCTGGCCGGGGTGAGCAGCCCGAACCAGGGTGAGGGGCGCGCCGAGGCGAGCTTCGCCGTCGAGCCGGCCGTGAGCAGCCCGGACCAGGGTGAGGGGCGCGCCGAGGTGGGCTCCGCCGTCGAGCCGGCCGTGAGCAGCCCGGACCAGGGCGAGGGACGCGCCGAGGTGGGCTCCGCCGTCGTGCGCGTGCGGCACGCCGAGGTGCTGGCCGGGGACGAGCTGTGCACCCGGCCGCTGCGCCGCGCCGCCGCCACCGACACCTACCGGCTGCCGCCCGGGCGCAGCGACCTGGTCCCAGAGCTCACCTTCCACGGGTTCCGCTACGCCGAGGTGACCGGGCTGGCCGACCTGCGGCCCGAGCAGGTCACCGCCGAGGTGGTCGGGTCGGACCTGCGCCGCACCGGCTGGTTCGGGTGCAGCGAGGAGATGGTCAACCAGCTGCACGAGAACATCGTCTGGTCCGCGCGCGGGAACTTCCTGGACGTGCCCACCGACTGCCCGCAGCGGGACGAGCGGCTCGGCTGGACCGGGGACATCCAGGTCTTCGCCCCCACCGCGGCGTTCCTGTTCGACGTCAACGGGTTCCTGTCCTCCTGGACGCGCGACCTGGCCGCCGAGCAGCACGGCGACGGCGGGGTACCGGTGGTGGTGCCGGACGCGGTGCGCACCGGCAGCACGATGGCCACCGGGTGGGCCGACGCCGCCGTGACCGTGCCGTGGGTGCTGTACGAGCGCTACGGCGACCGGGACGCACTCGCCCGGCAGCTGCCGTCGATGCGCGCCTGGGTGGACAAGATGGTGCGAGAGGTCGACGAGCGCGGACTGTGGACCACCGGGGAGCAGTTCGGCGACTGGCTCGACCCCACCGCCCCACCGGAGGACCCGTTCGCGGCCGCCGCAGACACCCATGTGGTGCAGCAGGCCTACCTGGTGCGGTCCGCCACGCTGGTGATGCACGCGCTCCGGCGCCTCGGCGAGGACACCATCGCCGACCACTTCGAGGAGCTGGCCGACACCGCCCGAGCCGCCTTCCAGACCCACTACGTGACCGCCCACGGCCTGGTCCGCTCCGACTGCCCGACCGTCTACGCCCTCGCGCTGCGGTTCAACCTGCTTGCCACCGCGGAGCAGCAGGCGTTCGCGGGAGACCGGCTGGCCGAGCTGGTCCGCCACGCGGGTGGCACGGTCAGCACCGGCTTCCTCGGCACCCCGCTGGTGCTCGATGCACTCACCCAGGCCGGGCACGCCGACCTGGCGCAGGAGATGCTGCTGACCACCGACTGCCCGTCCTGGCTGTACCCGGTGACGATGGGGGCCACCACGATCTGGGAGCGGTGGGACTCCATGCTCCCGGACGGCACCGTGAACCCCGGGGAGATGACCTCCTTCAACCACTACGCCCTCGGCGCCGTGGGCGACTACCTGCACCGACGCGTCGCCGGGCTCGCGCCGCTGGAGCCCGGCTACCGGACGGTGGAGGTCAACCCCGTGATCGACGGGCCGATCCGCAGCGCCTGGGCCCGGCACGAGAGCCCGTACGGGCTGGTACGGGTGGAGTGGGAGCGCGGCAGCGACGGCGTCACCGAGCTGGAGGTGGAGATCCCCGAGGGGGTCACCGCCCGGGTGTACCCGCCGTCGAACCGGGCCAGCGGGCCACGGGGCCGGTTCCGCGGTGCGGTGACCGTGCCCGCCGGGACGCACACCTTCAGCGGCTGAGTGCGTTTCTGCGACAAGGTCACTAAGGGTCGGTCACCGGTGACCGGGTCTTATTGACGCTGATGCTACCCCTCAGCGACGCACCAGTGACCGCAGCCCCCGCACCGCCACGGACACCGGCGCCAGCCCGTCAGCAGCGAGCAGGTCGGACTCGCGCGGCAGCGCGGTGCGCACCCGCTCCAGCGCGGCACCGGCGTCCTGTGCCCAGGCTGCCAGCCGGTCCTGCGCGCTCAGGGTCGCGTCGGTGCTGCGCTGCACGGTGTGGGTCAGGTCCGCCAGGGTGGTG
>CAZMDO010000064.1:0-11229 GCA_964564445.1 uncultured Ruaniaceae bacterium
GTCTCGGTCACCGAGTCCGGCGGGACGCCGTCCTCCTCCAGGTACCCCTGCACCTGGGCGCCACCCTGCCAGCCACCGGTGTACTGCCCGCGGGCGGTGTGGCGTTCCAGGTCGATGGGCACCTGCACCGCGGAGAGCACCTTCTCCTTCTCCGTGCGCAACGCCTCGGCGTCGAAGGAGACCGGCTCCTCCATCGCGGTCAGCGCGAGCAGCTGGAGCAGGTGGTTCTGGATCACGTCCCGGGCGGCGCCGATGCCGTCGTAGTAGCCGGCGCGGGAGCCGATGCCGATGTCCTCGGCCATGGTGATCTGCACGTGGTCCACGTAGTGGGCGTTCCAGATCGGCTCGAACAGCTGGTTCGCGAACCGCAGCGCCAGCAGGTTCTGCACCGTCTCCTTGCCGAGGTAGTGGTCGATGCGGAACACCGCATCGGGCGGGAACACCTTCTCGACGACGTCGTTCAGCTCGCGCGCAGAGGTCAGGTCGTGCCCGAACGGCTTCTCGATCACCACCCGCCGCCAGGTGCCCGGGTTCGGGGAGGACAGCCCGGACTCGGACAGCTGCTGGCACACCACCGGGAACTGCGAGGGCGGGATGGACAGGTAGAACGCGTGGTTGCCGCCGGTGCCGCGCTCCACGTCCAGCCGCTCCACCGTCTCGGCCAGCCGGGCGAAGGAGTCCTCGTCGCCGAACTCGCCCTGGACGAACCGGAAGCCCTTGGCGAGCTGCTCCCAGACACCCTCGTCGAACGGGGTGCGGGAGTGGGCCCGGATCGCGTCGTGGGCGATCTTGCGGAAGTCCTCGTCGTCCCACTCCCGCCGGGCGAACCCGGTCAGGCCGAACCCGGGCGGCAGCAGGCCCCGGTTGGACAGGTCGTAGACGGCGGGCAGCAGCTTCTTCCGGGACAGGTCGCCGGTCACCCCGAACAGCACCAGACCGCCAGGTCCGGCGATGCGGGGGAGACGACGGTCGGCCGGGTCGCGCAGCGGGTTGCCTCGTGCGGCGGTCGGCATCAGGCTCCTTCAGGCCGTCTCGGCGGCGGCCTGCAGACCGTCGGTCACGGTCTGCAGCAGCTCGGCCCAGCTGTTCTCGAAGGAGTCCACACCGGCGGTCTCCAGGTCGGCCAGGATCTTCTCGTACGGGACGCCCACCCGGACCACGTCGTCGAGCACGGCGCGGGAGGCCTCGTAGGTGCCGTGCACAGTGTCCTCGCCACTGGCCTCGGAGTGGTCGTAGACAGCGTCCAGGGTCTTGTGCGGCATGGTGTTCACCACGTCGGCGGCGACCAGCTCGTCCACGTACATCGTGTCCGGGTAGTCCGGGTTCTTCGTCCCGGTGGACGCCCACAGCGGACGCTGCCGGTGTGCACCAGCGGCGGCCAGCGCCGCGAACCGCGGGGTGGAGAACACCTCCTCGAACACCTGGTAGCACAGCCGGGCGCCGGCGATCGCGGCCTTCCCCCGCAGGGCGAGCGCCTCCTCGGTGCCGATCTCGGTGAGCGCGTCGTCCACCTTGGTGTCGATCCGGGAGAGGAACACCGAGGCCACCGAACGGATCGTGGTCAGGTCGATACCGGCCTGCTGGGCCTTCTCCAGCCCGTCCACGTACGCCTGGGTCACGGCGCGGTACCGGTCCAGGCTGAAGATCAGCGTCACGTTCACGCTGATCCCGGCTGCGGTGGCCGCGGTGATCGCCGGCAGGCCCTCCACGGTGGCCGGGATCTTCACGCACAGGTTGGGCCGGTCCACGGTGTTCCAGAGCCGGTGGGCGGCATCGATCGTGCCCTGGGTGTCCCGCGCGAGGCGGGGGTCCACCTCGATGGACACCCGCCCGTCCTTGCCGTCGGTGGCGCGGAAGGTCTCGGCGAACACGTCGCAGGCGTTGCGCACGTCGTCGGTGGTCAGGGTGAGCACCGCCTGCTCGGTGTCCGCACCCGCGGCAGCCAGCTGGCCCAGCTGGGCGTCGTAGGAGGTGCCCTCGGACAGCGCCTTGGCGAAAATCGTGGGGTTGGTGGTCACCCCCACCACGTTCCGCTCGGTGACCAGCTGGGCCAGCTCACCGGAGGTGAGCGCCTCCCGGGACAGGTCGTCGAGCCAGACGGAGACGCCGGCGTCGCTGATCCGCTGGAGTGCATGGGTCGCGTTGGTCATCGTCAGTTCCCTTCGCTGCCTGCGGCCGAGGCGGCCGCGATGGATTCCTTCGCCGCAGCCACCGTGGCCTCGGCGGTGATGCCGAACTGCTCGAACAGGGTCTGGTAGTCCGCCGAGGCGCCGTAGTGCTCCAGCGAGACGGCGCGACCGGCGTCGCCCAGGTAGCGGTACCACGGCATCGCGATCCCGGCCTCCACGCTCACCCGGGCGCGTACCGCGGCCGGCAGCACCGACTCCCGGTAGTCCGCGTCCTGGGCGTCGAACCACTCCAGGCACGGGGCGGAGACCACCCGGGTGCCGATCCCCTCGGCCTCCAGCTGGGTGCGCGCCTCTACGGCCAGCTGCACCTCGGATCCGGTGCCGATCAGGATCACCTGCGGCACCGGTGTGGAGGACTCCAGCAGCACGTAGGCGCCGCGGGCCAGACCGTCGGCCTCGGCGAACCCGTCCTCGCCGCGCGGGAAGGTCGGCACACCCTGACGGGTGAGCACCAGTCCGGCCGGGCCGTCCCGGTTCTCCAGCACCGCGCGCCACGCGGCGGCGGTCTCGTTGGCGTCCGCCGGCCGGACCACGGCCAGCCCGGGGATCGCCCGGCAGGCGGCCAGGTGCTCCACCGGCTGGTGCGTGGGACCGTCCTCGCCGAGGCCGATCGAGTCGTGCGTCCACACGTAGATCGAGGGCGCCTGCATCAGCGCGGCCAGGCGCACCGCGGCGCGCATGTAGTCGCTGAAGGTGAAGAACGTGCCGCCGTAGGGGCGGGTGAGCCCGTCCAGGGCGATCCCGTTGACGATGGCACCCATCGCGTGCTCGCGGATGCCGAAGTGCATCGTGCGGCCGTAGATGTTGCCGGTGAACTCGTCGGTGGAGCGGTCCTCCGGCAGGAACGAGGGCTCACCGTCCATCGTGGTGTTGTTCGAGCCGGCCAGGTCCGCCGACCCGCCCCACAGCTCCGGCAGCACCGGGGCGAGGGCGCTGAGCACCTTGCCGGACGCCGCCCGCGTGGCAAGCGCCTTCCCGGCTTCGAAGCGGGGCAGCACGCCTGCCCAGCCCTCCGGCAGCTCCTGGGCGCGCAGCCGCTCCAGCAGTGCGGCCCGCTCCGGGTTGGCCGTAGCCCACTCCTCGAAGGCCCGGTCCCACTCCAGGTGCGCGGCGGCACCGCGGGCCATCACCGACCGGGTGTGCTCGAGCACCGCCGGGTCCACGTCGAAGTGCTTGTCCGGGTCGAACCCGATCGCCTTCTTCAGCCCGGCGACCTCCTCGGTGCCCAGCTTCGAGCCGTGCGCCGCACCGGTGCCCTGCTTGCCGGGCGACGGCCAGGCGATGATGGTGCGCAGGGCGATGAACGACGGCTTGTCGGTGACCCGCTTGGCCTCCTCCAGCGCCGCGGCCAGGGCGTCCACGTCCTCGACGTACTCACCGCCGGCGGTCCAGTCCACGCTCTGGGTGTGCCAGTCGTAGGCGGCGTACCGGGCGAGCACGTCCTCGGTGAACGCCACGTCGGTGTCGCCCTCGATGGAGATGTGGTTGTCGTCCCAGATGACGATGAGGTTGCCCAGCTCCTGCGTGCCGGCCAGCGAGGAGGCCTCGGAGGAGATGCCCTCCTGCAGGTCACCGTCGGAGGCGATCACGTACACGTGGTGGTCGAACGGGGAGGTGCCGGCCGGGGCGTCCGGGTCGAGCAGCCCGCGCACCCGGCGCTGGGCGAAGGCCATCCCGACGGCGGTGGCCAGACCCTGACCGAGCGGACCGGTGGTGGTCTCCACCCCCACGGTGTGCCCGACCTCCGGGTGCCCCGGGGTCAGCGACCCCCAGGTGCGCAGCGCCTCCAGGTCGGCCAGCTCCAGGCCGTACCCGGAGAGGTAGAGCTGGATGTACTGGGTGAGCGAGGAGTGCCCCGCGGACAGCACGAACCGGTCCCGGCCCAGCCAGTGCGGGTCCGCGGGGTCGAGCCGCATCGTCTGCTGGTAGAGCAGGTAGGCCAGCGGCGCCAGGGAGATGGCGGTGCCGGGGTGACCGTTGCCGACCTTCTCCACCGCGTCAGCGGCGAGGGCGCGGACCGTGTTCACGGCCTGCACGTCGAGATCGGTCCACCCGACGGTGTCGGACTTGGGGGCTGGAGCGTTCACGGAGCCTTCTTCCTGCGTTCCTTGCGCCCACGGCGCGGGCGCGGTGCATCGGTGTGTGCGCGGTGACCTCTGGCAGGTCCTGCACCGAACCCTACTCAATCGTGGGGTGCCGGTCGCGCGGGCATTCGCAGGATGGACAGCAGCGCCGACGGCCTACACTGGGCAGGACGGTGTGCGTACCGTCCGCGCGCGGTGCGTCCGGCGCGACCCGAGTCCACAGAGAGTGAAGCCCAGTGCCCCACGTGCGCCCGCCGGAGACGGAGACCACCACCCGGGCCTCCGCCGGCGGCCGGCTCCCGCTGCGTACCACGCTGCGCGCCTACCTGGCCCTGACCAAGCCGCGGATCATCGAGCTGCTGCTGATCACCACGGTGCCGACGATGATCCTGGCCGCCGGCGGGTTCCCGTCCTGGTGGCTGATCATCGCCACGCTGGTCGGTGGCGCGGCGGCCGCCGGGTCGGCGAACACGCTGAACATGTACTACGACCGGGACATCGACGCGGTGATGGCCCGCACCCGCAAGCGCCCGCTGGTCACCGGCGAGGTCACCCCGCGGGCGGCGCTGCTGTTCGGCCTGGCGCTCGGCGCGTTCTCGGTGGTCTGGCTGTGGCTCACGGTCAACTGGGTGGCCGCGGTGCTCGCCGCCGCCGCGAACGTCATGTACTCCTACGGCTACACGGTGCTGCTGAAGCGGCACACCCGGCAGAACATCGTCTGGGGCGGGGCGGCCGGCTGCATGCCGGTGCTGATCGGCTGGGCCGCGGTGACCGGGTCGCTCTCGGTGGCCCCGTTCCTGCTGTTCGGGATCATCTTCTTCTGGACCCCGCCGCACTACTGGCCGCTGTCGATGAAGTTCAAGAAGGACTACGCCGCCGCCGGCGTCCCGATGCTGCCGGTGGTCGCCGCGGACACCAAGGTCGCCCGGCAGATGATCGGCTACGCGGCCGCGATGGTCGCCTGCAGCCTGGTGCTCATCCCGGTGGCGCAGATGGGCTGGTTCTACTCGGTGGTGGCGGTGGCGGCCGGTGCCTGGTTCGGCGTGGCGTGCGTCCAGCTGTACCGACGTACCGCTGCCGGGACCACCCGCAAGCTCGGCGCCATGAAGGTGTTCCACGCCTCGATCACCTACCTGACCATCGTGTTCGTGGCGATATCGATCGACCCGTTCCTGCCCTGGTGACCGATGGCTGACTCGACGCCGGAGGAGCCGGGGGCGCCGTTCGGCGTCGAGCTGACGGAGTACCTGGCGCACCTGGGGGTCGAGCGCGGTCTGTCCGAGCACACCCTGGCCGCCTACCGGCGGGACCTGCGCCGCTATGCGGCGTTCCTGGCCGGCCGGGGCCGGTCCGGGTTCGCCGCGGTCACCGAGGAGGACGTCGCCGCCTACGTGGAGGCCATCCGTACCGGGGCCGACGGCGGACATCCCCTCTCCCCGACGTCCACCTCACGGGCCGTGGTCGCCGTGCGCGGCTGGCACCGGTTCGCGACCCTCGAGGGCCACACCGACACCGACCCGGCCGCAGCGGTCCGCCCCCCGGGTGCCACCAAGCGGCTGCCGAAGGCGATCCCGGTGGAGGAGGTGGACAAGCTGCTCGCCGGTGCCTCGATGGCCGAGGGGGTGCTCGGCCTGCGGGACCGTGCCCTGGTCGAGGTGCTGTACGGCACCGGCGCCCGGATCTCCGAGGCGGTCGGCCTGGCCGTGGACGATCTGGACATCAGCGGTGAGCACCCGAGCATCCGGCTGTTCGGCAAGGGCCGCAAGGAGCGGATCGTCCCGGTGGGCCGGTATGCGGTGGAGTCGCTGGAGGCCTACCTGGTGCGCGCCCGCCCCGTGCTGGCCCAGTCCGGACGCGGCAACTCGGCGGTGTTCCTGAACCAGCGGGGCAACCCGCTCAGCCGGCAGAGCGCGTGGGCCGTGCTGCAGACCGCGGCCGAGCGTGGCGGGGTGAGCGGGCACATCTCCCCGCACACGCTGCGCCACTCCTACGCCACCCACCTGCTCGCCGGCGGTGCGGACGTACGGGTGGTGCAGGAGCTGCTCGGCCACGCCTCGGTGACCACCACGCAGATCTACACGATGGTCACCCCGGACACCCTCCGTGAGGTGTACGCCGCCAGCCACCCGCGCGCCCACGGCTGAGCGCTCCGGCGTCTGGGTCAGCGCAGCGGCACCCGCACCGGCGCGACCTCCGGCTCCAGCGGGCTGCGCCGGAGCACCTCGGCACCCGGGTGCAGCCGGTCGTCGGCGGCGTACCAGGCCGCCAGCTCACGCGCGGCCGGCCCGTCCAGCTCGCCGGCGCGTTCCTCGGCGTCGGCGGCCACCAGCAGGGCGGCGACCTCGTCGATCAGCCCCGGGTCGGCGGTCGGGTCCTCGGCGCTCTGCCCCCACACGTCCCAGAGCAGCAGCTCGTCCCCGTGCCGGTGCGCCACCTCGCCGATCACGTAGGCGGCCACGATCGGTGCCCCGCACAGCGGTTCGTCGAACGCCGGGTCCACCCCGTAGCGGGTCACGTCCAGGTCCCCGGCCCGGTGCCCGCGCCACACCTCGGCCGCGGTGTGGAACGGTGAGGTGGGCCCGGTGGGCATGTCGGCCACGTCGAACTCGTCGGTGAAGTCGGGGGTCAGCTCCGAGTCGTACCGCACCCACCGGGTGCCGTCCAGCCGCTCGAGGACGACATGGTCGTGGTAGAAGCCGGGGGCGAAGTAAGCGGCGAAGCCGATCCGGGTGCGTGCCGGCACCCCGTGCTCGCGGAGCACGCTGACGCAGAACAGCGAGTGGTCCCGGCAGCAGCCCTGCAGCCGGTCGGCCAGCGCACGCGGCTCGGTCAGCGGCGCGTGGTGCCGTTCCTGGTCCACCGCGAGCTGGTCGGCCAGCCAGCGCAGGTGGATGTCCGACCGGGTGCTCGCCGGGAGTGCGTCCGCCTCGCCGCGGTAGTGCGCGATCAGGTTGCGCGCCACCGCCGAGACCGCCTCGGGGTCCGGGTCCAGGGCACGCACCAGGTCGGCGTGCTCGCCCGGGTCGGTGTAGGCGGAGTGCCTCCTCCATCGGTCGACGGCGGAGCTCGGGGTGCGTAGGTCGGTCACGGTCGGTCCTCTCGGTAGGGCAGGGCGATGTCGGCCACGTGCGTGGTCGGGTCCTCGGGCCAGGGCACCGGGTAGATCTCCCGCGGCGGTCCGTCCGGTTCGCCGTGCCGGTGCACCCAACCGGTCACGGCGTCGTAGGCGTGCAGGATGCGCGGGTAGGAGCACTGTTCGGCGCTGATCGGTGCGAACGCCTCGGTGTGCGCCGCCTCGATGCGGATGGCGACCTTGCCGGCGGGCGGCACCAGACCGGTGAACGGCACGCACACCTCCAGCGGCCCGTCGCTGTCCGGGGAGACCACGCCGTGGTAGATCGCCCACCACTCGTCGGTGACCACCGCGCCGTGGGTGGTCAGGTGCTCGCGGAGCCGGCGGGCGCACGCGGTCAGGGTGGCGACCAGGTCGGCCTGCACCACGTGCGATGTCAGCGTGGCCAGCGTGCGGTCGGGCACGTGGCGGGTCTGCACGGTGAACGCTTCGGTCGGTGTCCGCCGCCACAGCTCCACCAGGTAGTCCACGGTGCCGCGACGGTGGGTGAGGATGCGCTCCTGCTCCGCCCACCAGCCGAGCAGCGCCTCGCTGGCGGCCACCGGGTCCGTGGTGTCGAGCAGGTCGGCGATCTGCGCCAGCGGCATCTCCACCCCGCGGAGCAGGCTGATCTGCCGGGCGCGGTCCTCCTGCGTGGGGGAGTAGTACCGGTACCCGGTGCGCTCGTCCACGGCAGCAGGCACCAGCAACCCGGACTCGTCGTAGCGGCGCAACGCCTTCAACGACAGTCCGGTGCGCCGGGCGAAGGCGCCGATGGTCAGGTGCTCGGTCACGACGCTGAGTCTGGTCCTTCCCCCGCGGGGAAGGTCAAGCGCCGGAGTTGACGACGCTTCCGCGGCACGGGCATGGTATGCCCGTCGAACGGCCGGAGGGGTGGGACATGGGCAGGTCCGCACGCGTGTGTGCAGCACTGACGGTGGCGGTGCTGCTGGCACCGGTGGCGGCGCACGCCGACGCCGACGAGCCGCCCGCCCCGCTCACCGACACCCCGTTGCCGGTCGTCGGGGCGCTCACCGGCGAGTCCAGCCCCGGTGGTGCCCTGCACCGGTTCGACGAGGTGCTGCACGGGGTGTGGCGCACCGATGGCGGCACCATCGCCTACTTCTCCCTGCGGCACCGCCCCTCGGCGGGCGACGAGCGCGCGTTGACGTCGTCGGCGCTGAAGCTGCGCGGCGGGACGGCGAACCTCACCTCCCCGCCGGGGTTCACCGAGACCGCGCTGGCGTCGGCGGAGACTGGTGAGCTCTACCCGGTGCTGCTGGACGAGACCACCGAGATCTGCCTGTGCACCAACGTGGCCGAGATGGGGCTGCACGACAACGATGCTGCGGACATCTCCGACGGCTGGCAGCTGGTCTACGCCGTGTTCCCCGAGCTGCCGGCCGAGGTGAGCACCGTGGATGTGCACGTGGACGGCTACGGCGGCATCCTCACCGGCGTCCCGGTGCAGGACGGTCCGCTGCCGCAGCCGCAGGTGGATGCCGACCAGTGGGTCGCCTCCGGGCAGGGCTGGCCCGCACCGCCACCGGCCGACGAGATCGCCCGCGCCGCCGAGGCCCGCACCCTCGGCGCCGTGTGGGTGCTGGCCGAGCGGTCCGGTGCCGCAGACGGTTCCTGGATGCGCAGCGACTCCGGCGACCTGCGCACCCTCGAGCTGGCTACCGACGTGCTCTTCGGCGTGGACGAGTACACCATCACCGCTGAGGCCGACGCCGTGCTCGATGACATCGCCGCCCAGATCGCCGACCTCCGCCACGATCGTCGGGCACACCGACTCCCGCGACTCCGACGCGCACAACCAGACCCTCTCGGAGCGCCGGGCCGAAGCGGTCGAGGCGGCCCTCGCCGACCGGCTGCCGGGGGTGGAGTTCACCGTGGAGGGCCGCGGGGAGACCGAACCGATCGCGAGCAACAGCACTGAGGAGGGGCGCGCCCTGAACCGCCGGGTGACGATCACGATGGAAGGCGTCGCGGCAGGGGAGGACCGGTGAGCCGGCGCCCGGGCACCCTGGTGCTGCTGGCCACGGCCGGGCTCCTGCTCGCCGCCTGCGACGACCCGACCCCACCCCAGCCCACCAGCACCACCGCGGCACCGAGCGCCGCCGAGGAACCCAGCAGCCCGACCGCCGGCGCCACGCCCACACCCGCCCCGCTGATCCCGGAGGACGTGATCGAGGGCCTGGACGCTGCGGTGGCAGCCGAGTCGGACCCGGTCGCGAGCACCTCGGCGCAGACCGACGGACTGCCCTCGGGCGCCACCCTGGAGGTGCTGCAGCTCGAGCGCACCGGCACCAGCGGCTACCTGCTCCGGGTGCGGCTGTCCTGGGCGGAGGAGATGTCCCTCTCCGCGGACCAGCACCGGTCCCTCTCCCTGGACGGCGACCACACCTTCGTCGATGCGCTGCGCCTGGTGGACGAGGAGGCCGAACGGTTCGTCCTGCCCACCGTCTACCAGCCGCAGGACTCCGAGCAGGTGGACGACACCGAGCGGTACCGCTGCCTGTGCTCCACCCTGGTCGCCCGGATCCCGGCCACCGGCCAGATCCTCAGCGCCCGGTACGGCCCTCTCGGCGGCGAGACCGAGCCGGAGGCGCTCACCCTCGAGGTGCCCGGCTTCGAACCGATCACCCAGATCCCGGTCACCGAGGGCTGAGCGCGCTCAGAACGTGTCCCGCAGCTGCCACGGCGGGCCGCCCAGCAGGTCGTCCAGCGCCCGGTCGGTCCCGGTGTCCCCGCCGTGCAGGTGCCCGGCCGCGCGCAGGTCGGCGCACGTGGACGCGCCTGCGAACAGCAACGACACCCCGCCCACGGTCAGTACCGGACCACCCTGGACGGGCGAGGTCTGCTCGCACGCCAACGCTCCGCCGTCGACCATGATCCGGTAGGAGCCCTGGAGGAGGCCGAGCGGATCGGCGGCCACGGTGAACGACACCTCCCCGCTGCCGCGCCCACCCCGGGCGGCCAGTGCCGCCGGCAGGTCCAGCACCCGGAGCAGGTACGGTTCCTGGCTGGTCACCTGCCAGTGCTTGGACGGCAGGAAGTGGCGGGCCACGTCCCCGGCCGGGGCGTGCAGCACCACCCGGTCCACCTTCATCGCCAGCGCCCCGGCCATCCGCCACAGCGCCCGGTAGGCGTCCGGGGTGTGCGCGACCAGCTCGGTGATCGTCAGCGTCCGGGCGGACAGCACGCCACGGTCCCAGCAGGCGTAGCCGAGCACCTCCCCGTCGGTACCCGTGGCCACAGTGATCGCATCGGAGCCGGAGAGCAGCTCCTCGTCAGTGCGGGCCAGCGCACCGGTGCGAGTCAGCGGGCCGTAGCGCTGCCGCGCCCAGGAGGTGTAGCAGGCCCGCACCGCCGGCAGGTCCGCACCGCTCGCCCGCCGCAGCCGCACCGGCTCGCCCGGGCGCACCGCCGCAGCCGCGGTGGCCGGCACCACCACCTCGTCCACGGTGCTGACCAGCTCGAAACCGAGCCGCCGGTAGATCCCCGGGGCGGTGGCGAACAGGGTGGCGACCACGTCCCCGCGGTCCCGGGC
The DNA here is from genome assembly GCA_964564445.1 of uncultured Ruaniaceae bacterium. Classification (GTDB taxonomy): domain Bacteria; phylum Actinomycetota; class Actinomycetes; order Actinomycetales; family Beutenbergiaceae; genus Ruania. Next base: position 10,942 of record CAZMDO010000064.1, read on the forward strand.
GGCCCGGAGCAGCTCGACCAGCAGCGGGTGGGTCAGACCCTGGCCGCGGTGCTCGGCGGCGACGGTCACCCCCGCTACCCCGCAGGTGGCCAGCTCGCGCCCGCCGGCCCAGGTGCGCAGCTCCAGCGCTACCGCCTTCGCCACCAGCTCCGCCCCGGCGAACGTGCCCAACACGTGCGACCCGAGGCTCGGCCACGGGGTGCCCGCCGCCGGCTCCGGGTCCGGCCGGTCGGCGTCGGGCATGCCGAACGCCTCCTGGCCGAGCCGGCGGGCGGCGGGGCGGTCGGC
>CAZMDO010000065.1:0-11180 GCA_964564445.1 uncultured Ruaniaceae bacterium
GTCTACGGCAGCGCGGACGCGGTCACGGCGGTCTACGCCTTCCGCCTGCACCAGGGCCGGATCACCGGGATCGAGGTGATCGGGAACCCGCAGCGGATCGCGGCGCTGACGATCACGGCGCTACCGGCCTGAGATGGCCAGCACCTGACACTCTGTCACTTCTACACTGGCCCCCATGCGCCCCGAGAGATCCACTGCCCTGTTCGATGCCCTGTCCCAGCGGGTGGTGGTCGCCGACGGCGCGATGGGCACGATGCTGCAGGCCGCCGACCTGACCCTGGGCGACTTCCAGGGACTGGAGGGCTGCAACGAGATCCTCAACGTGACCCGCCCGGACGTGATCGAGTCGATCCACGACGCCTATTTCGCCGTGGGTGTGGACTGCGTGGAGACCAACACCTTCGGTGCGAACGCCTCCAACCTCGGCGACTACGACATCGTGGAACGGATCGGCGAGCTGGCCGAGGCCGGTGCCGCGATCGCCCGCCGCAGCGCCGACAAGCATTCCACTGCCGAGCACCCCCGGTGGGTGCTCGGCGCGATGGGACCTGGTACGAAGCTGCCCAGCCTGGGCCACGTGCCCTATGCCGACCTCAAGGCCAGCTTCGCCGACCAGGCCGAGGGCCTGATCCGCGGTGGTGTGGACGCCATCCTGATCGAGACCAGCCAGGACCTGCTGCAGACGAAAGCCGCGATCAACGCGACGAAGATCGCCCGGGAGCGCACCGCCGTCGACATCCCGATCATCGCCCAGGTGACCATGGAGACCACCGGGACCATGCTGATGGGCTCGGAGATCGGGGCCGCGCTGACCGTGCTGCAGGCCCTGGGGATCGACGCCATCGGGCTGAACTGCGCCACCGGACCCACCGAGATGAGCGAGCACCTGCGCTACCTGGCCAAGCACGCCCAGGTGCCGATCAGCTGCCAGCCGAACGCGGGACTGCCGGTGCTCGGCAAGAACGGCGCCGAGTACCCGCTCACCCCGGCCGAGCTGGCCGCCGCGCACACCCAGTTCACCACCGAGTTCGGCCTCGCCCTGGTCGGCGGCTGCTGCGGCACCACCCCTGAGCACCTGCGCGCCGTGGTGGAGGCGGTCCGCGGTAAACCGGTCACGCCGCGCGAGGTGGAGCCCACCCACGGCGTGGCCAGCCTGTACGCGCACACCGACTTCGACCAGGACGCCGCGTTCCTGGCGATCGGGGAGCGCACCAACGCCAACGGCTCCAAGGCGTTCCGGGAGGCGATGCTCGCGGAGAACTGGGACGAGTGCGTGCAGATCGGGCGCGCCCAGACCCGTGACGGCGCCCACCTGCTGGACGTGTGCATCGACTACGTCGGCCGGGACGGGGTGCGCGACGCCCAGGAGGTGGTCTCCCGGCTGGCCAGCGCCTCCACGCTGCCGCTGGTGATCGACTCCACCGAGCCGGAGGTGGTCCAGGCGGGGCTGGAGCTCGTCGGCGGGCGCGCCGTGGTGAACTCGGTCAACTTCGAGGACGGCGAGGGCCCCACCTCCCGGTACGCGCGGGTGATGCCGCTGGTCGTCGAGCACGGTGCCGCGGTGGTCGCCCTGACCATCGACGAGCAGGGCCAGGCCCGCACCGCCGAGCACAAGGTCGCGGTCGCCTCCCGGCTGATCGAGGAGCTCACCGGCACGTGGGGGATGAACGTCGAGGACATCCTGGTGGACTGCCTGACCTTCCCGATCGCCACCGGTCAGGAGGAGACCCGCCGGGATGCGATCGAGACCATCGAGGCGATCCGTGAGCTGAAGTCCCGCTACCCCGGGGTGCACACCACCCTGGGTGTCTCCAACGTCTCCTTCGGGCTCAACCCCGCCGCCCGCGTGGTGCTGAACTCGGTGTTCCTGCACGAGGCCGTGCAGGCCGGGCTGGACTCGGCGATCGTGCACGCGGCGAAGATCCTGCCGCTGGCATCCATCCCGGAGGAGCAGCGCCAAGCCGCCCTGGACCTGGTCTGGGACAAACGCACCTACTCCGACGACGGCGTGATGCAGCACGATCCGCTCGCTCACCTCCTCGAGGTGTTCTCCGGGGTGGACACGGCAGCGATGAAGGATGCGCGCGCCGCCGAGCTGGCCGCGCTGCCGCTCACCGAACGACTCGCCCGCCGGATCATCGACGGGGAGATGAAGGGCCTCACCGAGGACCTGGACGCCGCGCTGGGGCAGGGGCTGAAGGCGCTGGACATCGTCAACGACCACCTGCTCGCCGGGATGAAGGTGGTCGGCGAACGGTTCGGCGCCGGCGAGATGCAGCTGCCGTTCGTGCTGCAGTCCGCCGAGACGATGAAGACCGCCGTGGCCCACCTGGAACCGCACATGGAGAAGGTGGACGCCGGCGGCGGGAAGGGCACCATCGTGCTCGGCACCGTGCGCGGTGACGTGCACGACATCGGCAAGAACCTGGTGGACATCATCCTGTCCAACAACGGCTACACGGTGGTGAACCTGGGCATCAAGCAGCCGGTGAGCGCGTTCATCGAGGCCGCGCAGACGCACCAGGCGGACGTGATCGGGATGAGCGGCCTGCTGGTGAAGTCCACCGTGGTGATGAAGGAGAACCTCGAGGAGCTGAACGCCCGCGACCTGGGTGGTACCTACCCGGTGCTGCTCGGCGGGGCGGCCCTGACCCGGGTGTACGTGGAGGACGACCTGGCCGACCTGTACACCGGTCAGGTGCGCTACGCCCGGGATGCGTTCGAGGGGCTGCGGCTGATGGAGCCGCTGGTGCAGGTCGCCCGTGGCGCCGACGCCGACTCGGTGGGTCTGCCGCCGCTGAAGAAGCGCCGGCACGCCCAGGTCACCCTCACCGAGACCGCACCGGAGGACCTGCCCGAGCGCTCCGACGTGGCCGTCGACAACCCTGTGCCCACCCCGCCGTTCTGGGGCACCCGGGTGGTCAAGGGCATCGCCCAGGCCGGCTATGCGGGCTTCCTGGACGAGCGGGCCACGTTCATGGGGCAGTGGGGCCTCAAGCCCAGCCGAGGGGAGGGCCCGGGGTACGAGGAGCTGGTCGCCACCGAGGGCCGGCCGCGGCTGCGGCAGTGGTTGCAGCAGATCGCCACCGAGGAGCTGCTGGTTCCCTCAGTGGTGTACGGGTACTTCCCGGCGGTGTCCGAGGGGGACGACGTGGTGGTCCTGCACCACGACGGCCCGGACGGCGGCTCCGGCGGTGAGGTGGGCACCGAGCGGCTCCGGTTCTCCTTCCCGCGGCAGCGACGGGACCGGTACCTGTGCCTGGCCGACTTCGTGCGGCCGCGGTCCTCCGGTGAGGTGGACGTGCTCGGGGTGCAGCTGGTCACCGTGGGCTCCCGGGTGGCCGAGCGCACCGCGGAGCTGTTCGCGCAGGACCGGTACCGGGAGTACATGGAGCTGCACGGTCTGTCGGTGCAGCTGACCGAGGCGCTCGCGGAGTACTGGCACGCCCGGGTGCGCGAGGAGCTGGGCTTCGCCGCCGAGGACCCGGAGGACCTGGAGGGCATGTTCAAGGTCGCCTACCGGGGTGCCCGGTACTCCTTCGGCTACCCCGCCTGCCCGGACCTGGCCGACCGGGCGAAGATCGTCGAGCTGCTCCGCCCGGACCGGATCGGGGTGAGCCTGAGCGAGGAGCTGCAGCTGCACCCGGAGCAGTCCACCGACGCGCTGGTGTTCCACCACCCGGAGGCGAAGTACTTCTCCGTGTGAAATTGCGGCGGCAAAGAGTCTTTAATCCTCTCTTCATGCTGTCCTAGCGTCGTGTCGTCACGACACCGACGTGGTGGCGAGCGAGCAGACGAGGAGACGAACGCGATGACCGACCGGGTGCTGCCCGTCGAGGAGATCCATTCCGACCTGACCGTGGTGGGGGGTGGGCTGGCGGGGGTCTGCGCTGCGATCGGCGCCGCTCGGCAGGGCGTCAGGGTGGCGCTGGTGCAGAACCGGCCGGTGCTGGGCGGGAACTCCTCGTCCGAGGTGCGGGTGTGGGTGTGCGGTGCGACGGCGCACGGGGTGCAGCACTACGCTCGGGAGACCGGGATCATGGGCGAGCTGTTCGTGCAGAACCAGTTCACCAACCCGGAGGGTAACCCGTACTACTGGGACCTGGTGGTGCTCGAGGCGGTGCGCGCGGAGAAGAACATCGAGCTGTTCTTGAACACCGATGTTCGGCAGGTGCACGCTACCGGCCCGGAGGAGAGCCGCACGATCGCCTCGGTCACCGGCTGGCAGCTGGGCTCGGAGCGCACGCTGCGGTTCTGCTCACCGGCGTTCGTCGACGCCAGCGGGGACGGTCTGGTGGGCTACCTGGCCGGGGCGCGATACCGGACCGGCCGGGAGGCCCGCTCGGTGTTCGGGGAGTCCTGGGCGCCCGAGGTGGCCGACGACAACACCCTCGGCTCGACGATCCTGTTCTACACCAAGGACACCGGGCGGCCGGAGAAGTTCGTGCCGCCCTCGTTCGCTGTGGACATCACGAGGACCGCGATCCCCGAGCTGCGGGGCATCCGGGCCGAGGCCAACGGCTGCGACTACTGGTGGATCGAGTGGGGCGGGGAGCTGGACGTGGTCGCCGACAACGAACGGATCCGGGACGAGCTGCAGGGCGTGATCTACGGCATCTGGGACCACATCAAGAACTCGGGGGAGTACGACGCTGAGACCCTCACCCTGGAGTGGATCGGCGCGGTGCCCGGAAAGCGGGAGTACCGCCGGTTCGTCGGCGACCACACCCTGACCCAGGACGAGGTGCTTGGCCAGGAGCTGTTCGCCGACCGGGTCGCCCACGGTGGCTGGTCGATCGACCTGCACCCGCCGGGCGGGATGTACGCGACCGAGAAGGGATCACGGCACTGGCACCCGGACGGGAACTACCACATCCCGCTGCGTAGCCTGTACTCGCAGAACGTGACGAACCTGTGGCTGGCCGGGCGGACGATCTCCGCTTCGCACGTGGCCTTCGGGACGACCCGGGTGATGGCGACCTGCGCCGTCATCGGCGAGGCGGCAGGGACCGCAGCGGCGCTGGCGCTGCAGCAGCAGGTGACCCCCCGAGAGCTGGCCAGCGAGCAGATCAGGGCCGTGCACCGCGCCCTGGTGCGCGCGGATGCCTCCGTGCTCGGCGTGGTCCACGACGACCCGGACGACCACGCATTGACCGCCCAGGTGAGCGCTTCGTCCACGCTGCACACCCTGGCCGCCGGCCCACCCACCAGCACCTGGCCGCTGACCGACCACCTGGCCCTCGTGCTGCCGGCCGACCCGACCCTGGCACCGATGGAGGTGCTCCTGGACGCCACCGCCGACACCGAGCTGATCGTCGAGGTGCACCAGGTATCCCACCCGCAGAACTACGTGCCGCACCGGCCGGTGGACACTGTCACAGTGTCCGTGCCGGCCGGGGACAAGCAGTGGGTCACCCTCCCGCTGGCCTGGGACCTGGACCACGCACAGAACGCGTTCGTGGTGCTGCGGGCGAACGACCACGTCCAGGTGCACACTGCCGACGGGGCGCTGCCGGGGGTGCTGACTCTCACCCACCGGGAGCTGCCGCCGGAGGAGGCCTACACCGAGCAGTGGCGGGGGTGGAAGCAGGTGCTGCAGCGGGGCTCGGTCTGCCTACGCACGCTCGAGCCGACCGCCGCGTTCGCCCCCGAGAAGGCGGTCGGCGGCTACGCCCGGCCGTGGGACGGCCCGCAGATGTGGATCTCGGCCCCGTTCGCCCACGATGCCCAACCGTGCCTCCAGCTCACCTGGGCGCACCCGGTCACCGTGGCCGAGGTCGCGGTGATCTTCGACGACGACCTGGACGAGGACCTGATCAACCTGCACCACCACCGCACCCCGTTCGACGTGCTGCCCACCCTGGTGCGCGACTACCGGATCGAGACCCACGTCGGCGATCAGTGGCAGGTCATAGCACGAGAGACCGGCAACCGGCACCGGCATCGCCGGCACCGGTTGCCCCTCCCGATCGAGACCGAGAACCTCCGGCTGGTGGTGGAGGCCACCAACGGCGCCGAGAGCGCCCGAGTCGTCTCGCTGCGTGCCTGGTGCTCCTCACCGGGGCGGGGCACGCCCGAGACGCCATCCTGAGGTGCGGGTCCGGATGCCGTCCTGAACTTCGAGGTGGATCTGCTCCATGCACACACCGGGCTTGATCCACCCCTCACGCCGGATGCGGATGGTCGTGGCAGCCCACAGCGGTTTCGCTCATCGACGATGCGACTCTTCGCCACGTCACCCTGCCACAGCGAGGGAATCCAGTAGCGCCTGGGCTGTCCGATTCTTGAATACTCCTTGATTCCTCTCCTCTGGGTTGGGGAAGGTGGCGCCGTCGAGCGGCCGGGCGAAGGCCCGCGAGCCGCGCCACTGGAGCAAGGGAGTTCGACAGATGGAGCACGACACGTTGCAGCCCCGACGCCGCACGGTGCTCGGTGGGATCGGTGCCGGAGCACTGCTCGCCGGGTTCGCCCCGCACCTGACCGTGCCGGCGCACGCCGCCGAGGGCAGCACCGAGGACTTCGCTGCCGCCCGAGCCCGCTGGCGGGACATCATCACCGGCGCCGGGGCCGACCCGCAGGATCCGCACGTGGCCGCAGCCCTCGCCCGGCTGGACGAGGACGCCGCCACCCTGCGCAGCCGGCTCACCGGCTCCGGGGGCCGGGTGTTCACCGACCTACCCCTGAGCGACGAGGCGGCGATGCGCACCAGCTACACCCGCCTGTTCACCCTGGCGACCGCGTATCGGACCGAAGGCAGCGCCACGTTCGGCGACCCGGCGGTGGCCGAGGAGGTCCTCACCGGGCTGCGCACCGCCCACGAGGTGATGTACCACCCCGGGCACGAGGAGACCGGCAACTGGTGGCACTGGGAGATCGGTGCGTCCCGGGCGTTGATGGACACCTGCGCGCTGCTGCACGACGTGCTCCCGGCCACCGACCTCGCCGACTACGTGGCCACGATCGACTACTTCGTGCCCGACCCTCATCTCCAGTTCCTCGACCCCTCCCGGCGGAAGGAGTCCACCGGTGCGAACCGGATCGACCTGTGCCGGGCGGTGCTGGTGCGTGGCCTCGTGGGTGAGGATGCCGAGCGGGTGATCCGGGCGCGCGATGGCCTCTCCGGGGTGTTCGCCTACGTGACCAGCGGGGACGGCATCTACCGGGACGGGTCGTTCATCCAGCACACCTACGTGCCCTACACCGGCTCCTACGGTCAGGTGCTGGTGGACGGGCTGTCCCGGGTGCTGGTGGCGCTGGCCGGCAGCCCGTGGCCGGTCGTCGACCCGGATGTGCAGATCATCTTCGACGCCGTGGACCGTGGGTTCGTGCCGGTGATCCACGACGGCCGGATCGCCGACGACGTCCGTGGCCGGTCCATCTCCAGGGCGGGCGAGCCGGACAACTACTACGGCCGGCTGGTGATCGACGCGATCCTGCGGATGGCCGATGCGGTGGCCGACAGCGACCCGCAGACCGCGCTGCGCTGGCGCGGGCACTGCAAGGGCTGGTTGCAGCGGATGAGCGCGGTCGACCCGTTCGACGGTGCGAGCGTGCCGCGGTGCACGGCGTACTCACGCCTGCTCACCGACGACTCGGTAGCACCTGCCGACGAAGCAGACGGGCTGACCGTGTTCGGCTCGATGGACCGGGCCGTGCACCGCAGCCACGGCTGGGCGTACGCGATCTCGATGGCGAGCACGCGGATCGCCTACTACGAGTGCGGCAACGGCGAGAACGAGCAGGGCTTCCACACCGGCGACGGGATGACCTACCTCTACGACGGTGACGGCGCCCAGTACTCCGACGAGTTCTGGCCGACCGTGGACCTGTACCGGCTGCCAGGGACCACGGTGGACTCCAAGCCCCTGCCCGACCGGGCCGGGGGCCAGTGGGGTGCAGCCCGGCCGCGTAGCGCCACCTGGGCCGGCGGAGCCACACTGGGCGACGTCGGCGCGGTGGGGCTGCACCTGCAGGGGCTGCAGTCCAGCCTGGAGGCGCGCAAGTCCTGGTTCTGCCTGGACGGTCTGGTGGTGGCCCTCGGTGCCGGGATCAGCGGCGGTGGAGCCGACCCGGTGGAGACCATCGTGGAGAACCGCAACCTGCACGACGGCGGTGCTCACCTCGTCCTGGACGGTCGCCGCGGCTCGGACGAGCTCGGTTGGTCGGAGGACCGACGGGTGCGCTGGGCGCACCTGGAGGGCGTCGGCGGGTACGTGTTCCCCCGCCGTGAGCACCTGCACCTGCTCCGGGAGGAGCGCACCGGTTCCTGGGCCGACATCAACACCGGTGGCCCGGCCGCGGAGATCACCCGCCGCTACCTGACCATGTGGATCGACCACGGGGTGGCACCGACCGGTGCGAGCTATGCCTATCTGCTCGCACCGGGCGCCGACGAGCGGACGACCAGGATGCTGGCCGCGCGGCACCGGTCCCGGCTGCGGATCCTGGAGAACTCCTCGACCGTGCAGGCGGTCCGGGACCGGGAGGCCGGGCTGCTGGCGGTGAACTTCTGGGGCGCCGGCAGCACCGAGGCGGTGGCGCTGCCGCCGAGCGCAGACACCTACGTGAACGACGGCCAGCATGCCGACACCAGCTACGGTGACCGGACCCTGATGCTGGTGAAGAGGTCCACGTCGCCGGGCTATCAGCGCCAGAGCTACCTGAGCTTCGACCTCTCCAGCGTCATGCTGGAGCCGACGGAGATCGACGCGGTGACGCTACGCCTGTGGGCGCGGGTGCACGACAACGCGGGCACCGAGACCGATCTCGTGGTGTACGCAGTCGACGAGGTGTTCGAGGAAGACACACTGACCTGGAACACCAAGCCGGAGCTGGGGGCCGAGCTGGGCACCGTCCACGTGGACGCCGATTTCGCATGGCGCGAGCTGACGTTGACCGGGGCCGTCCTGGAACGTCTGCAGTCGGGCGACCCACTCAGCCTTGCAGTGGTGCAGGCGGAGGGTACCGGTCCGGGTCTGTCCGTGGAGATCAGCAGCCGGGAGCACCCGAGCAACGGACCGGTGCTTCGTCTCGAACCGCAGCCGGAGACCGCGGAGGTCGCCGAGCTGGCGACCGAGGCGCCGTGCTCGGTGGTGCTCCGGGAGGACCGTCGCTCGCTAGAGCTGGCGATCGCCGACCCGACGCACGAGCAGGACCAGGTGGTGCTGCGGCTGCGGGCCCCACGGTTCAAGCGCTGGGACACGCCGGAGAACGTGCAGGTTGACCGGGACCGGAACACCTTCGTGGTCACTGTGGACGTGGCCGGATCGGCTGGCGCGACCCACCGACTCACCTTCACCCGCTGACGCCAAGCCGACGAACAGCCCCTCGGAGGTGACATGATCACAGGGTGCGACTGACGATCCTCGGCGGGGGCGGGTTCCGGGTACCGCTGGTCTACCGCGCCCTGCTCGCCGACACCTCGGCCCACCGGGTCACCCAGGTGCGTCTCTACGACGTCGACGAGACCCGGCTACGCGGCATCGCCCAGGTGCTGGCCGCGCTGGCCGCCGGCCGGCCCGGCGCCCCCGAGGTGCTCGTCAGCACCGACCTGGACGAGGCGCTGACCGGCGCGGACTTCGTGTTCTCCGCGATCCGGGTGGGTGGCACCGCCGGCCGCGCCCTGGATGAGCAGGTCGCCGCCCGGCACCACCTGATCGGGCAGGAGACCACCGGTGTAGGCGGCATCAGCTACGCGCTGCGCGGGCTGCCGGTCGTCGTGGCGCTCGCCGAGCGGATCCGTACCGTGTGCCCGCAGGCCTGGGTGATCAACTTCACCAACCCGGCCGGACTGGTCACCGAGGTGATGACCCGCACCCTCGGCGACCGGGTGGTCGGCATCTGCGACTCACCCGTGGGCCTGGCCCGCCGGGTGCTCAGCACCCTGGAGGGAGCGGGGCTGGTGCGCCCCGGCAGCGCCGCCGGCGTCGGGCTGGGCGGCAGCGCGGTGCACGTGGACTACGTGGGCCTGAACCACCTGGGCTGGCTGCGCGCCGTGCACGTCGACGGGCAGGACGTGCTCCCCGAGCTGCTCGCCCGCCCCGATCTGCTCGGCGCCTTCGAGGAGGGTCGGCTGTTCAAGGCGGAGTGGCTGCAGACCCTGGGCGCGGTGCCGAACGAGTACCTGCACTACTTCTACTACCAGCGGGAGGCGCTCGCCGCGGAGGCCGCCGCCGAGGCCACCCGCGGGGTCTACCTGCAGCGCCAGCAGGCCGGGTTCTACCGCGCGGCGCCCGACCTGGACCCGGACCGGGCGTACTCGTTGTGGGAGCACACCCGCGCCGACCGGGAGGCCACCTACATGGCCACCAACCGGGAGGCTGCCGGTGCCTTCGAGCGCGATGCCAGCGACCTGGTCACCGGCGGGTACGACCAGGTGGCCCTGGCGATCATGCACGCGATCGCCCACGACGACGCCGCCGAGCTGGTCCTGAACGTCGCCAACCGTGGGCTGCTCGCCGAGCTCGACGAGACCGCCGTGGTCGAGGTCCCCTGCCGGGTGGATGCGGCCGGGGTGCACCCGCTGGCCACCGACCCGCTGCCCGGGTACGCCCGCGGCCTGGTCACCCAGGTCAAGCACGTGGAGCGGTGCACGATGGAGGCGGCGCTGACCGGCAACCGGGACGCGGCACTGCGCGCGATCGCCGCCCACCCGCTCACCGACAGCGTGGCAGTCGCCGCCGAGGTGCTCACCGATCTCCAGCAGACCCACCCCCAGCTGGCCTACCTACGGTAGGTGAGTTCCGCCGTCGAGCATGGTGGGCCGAGACGGATGCCGGATGCGCACCAGCGGCAGCGGTGATGGACTACCGGTAGCAGCGCCGAAGGAGAGGAGCACACCGTGCCGACGGTGGCCGAACAGCTGATCGAGACTCTGCACGCGGCCGGAGTCCGCCGCATCTACGGGCTGGTCGGGGACAGCCTCAACCCGATCACCGAAGCGATCCGCACCCATGAGGACATGGAGTGGGTGCACTGCCACAACGAAGAGGCCGCCGCGTTCGCCGCGGCTGCCGACGCCCAGCTCACCGGGCAGCTCGCGGTCTGCGCCGGCAGCTGCGGACCCGGGAACACCCACCTGATCCAGGGCCTGTACGACGCGCACCGCACCGGCGCACCCGTGCTCGCGATCGCCTCGCACATCCCCTCGGCGCAGATCGGGTCCACCTACTTCCAGGAGA
>CAZMDO010000066.1:0-9049 GCA_964564445.1 uncultured Ruaniaceae bacterium
TCCACTTCGACTGCTTCTGGATGCGCCAGTTCCACTGGTGCGACTTCGTCTGGGATCCGGCCACCTTCCCCGACCCGGAGGGGATGATCGAGCGGCTGCACGCGCGCGGGCTGAAGATCTCGGTGTGGATCAACCCCTACATCGCCCAGCGCTCGCACCTGTTCGCCGAGGGCGCCGAACGCGGCTACCTGGTCACCACCCCCGAGGGGGACGTGTGGCAGTGGGACATGTGGCAGGCCGGGATGGCGCTGGTGGACTTCACCAACCCGGACGCCTGGACCTGGTACCAGGACAAGCTGCGCACCCTGCTGGACCAGGGGGTGGACGCGTTCAAGACCGACTTCGGCGAGCGCATCCCCACCACGGTGCGCTGGCACGACGGCTCGGACCCGCAGCGGATGCACAACTACTACACGCACCTGTTCAACGCGTGCGTGTTCGAGCTGCTGACCAAGGAACGGGGCACGGGCGAGGCGGTGGTGTTCGCCCGGTCGGCGACCGCCGGTGGCCAGCAGTTCCCGGTGCACTGGGGTGGGGACTGCGAGTCCACGTTCTCCGCGATGAGCGAGTCGCTGCGCGGCGGGCTGTCGCTGGCCGCGTCCGGGTTCGGTTTCTGGAGCCACGACATCGGCGGCTTCGAGGGCACCCCGGACCCGGCGGTGTTCAAGCGCTGGGTGGCCTTCGGCCTGCTCTCCTCGCACAGCCGGCTGCACGGGTCGGACTCCTACCGGGTGCCGTGGGCCTTCGATGCGGAGGCCGTGGAGGTGACCCGGATCTTCACCCACCTGAAGTACCGGCTGATGCCCTACCTGGCCGCCGCCGGGCAGCAGGCCAGCGCCACCGGGATGCCGGTGATGCGTCCGATGGTGCTGGAGTTCCCGCGGGACCGGTCGGTGGCCGCGGCGGACACCCAGTACCTGCTCGGGGACTCGCTGCTGGTGGCGCCGGTCTTCGACGAACGCTGGGTGGAGTACTACGTGCCGGAGGGCGCCTGGACCAAGGTGCTCACCGACGAGGTGGTCCACGGCCCGCGCTGGGTGCGGGAGGAGCACGGTTTCGACTCGGTGCCGCTGCTGGCCCGGCCGGGCAGCGTGATCCCGTTCGGGGCGCGCACCGACCGGCCGGACTACGACTACGCCGAGGGCGTGCAGCTGCGCGTGTACGAGCTCGCCGAGGGCGAGCAGGTGGTGCTGGAGATTCCCACCGCTGACGGCGCAGGCTCGGCCGGGCAGTTCACCGTGCGTCGCGCAGGGGGTCGCCTGGAGGCGAGCACCGACTCCGGCGTGGCATCGTGGTCGCTGCGCTGGCGGGGCCGGGAGCACCGGGCCCACGGGCAGACCATCTCGATCGACCTGGAGGACGACGCGACGTGACCGCAGTGGCCACCACCTTCCCGCCCGACTTCGTCTGGGGTGCGGCCACCGCCGCCTACCAGGTGGAGGGCGCCGCCGCCGAGGGCGGGCGCGGCCCGTCGATCTGGGACGTCTTCTCCCACACCCCCGGTGCGACGCTGAACGGCGACACCGGGGACGTGGCCATCGACCACTACCACCGGTGGCGCGAGGACGTGGACCTGATGGCCGACCTGGGCCTGGGCGCCTACCGGCTGTCCCTCTCCTGGTCGCGGGTGCAGCCGGGTGGGGCCGGGGAGCTGAACCCCGAGGGGGTGGCGTTCTACTCCGACCTGGTGGACAGCGTGATCGCCCGCGGCATCCGGCCGGTGGTCACCCTCTACCACTGGGACCTGCCCGCCGAGCTGGAGCAGGCCGGTGGCTGGACCGTGCGGGAGACCGCGCAGGCGTTCGCCGAGTACGCCCGGGCGATGGCTCGCGTGCTGGGCGACCGGGTGGCGCTGTGGACCACGCTGAACGAACCCTGGTGCTCGGCGTTCCTCGGCTACGCCTCCGGCGTGCACGCCCCGGGCCGCACCGACCCGGTGGCGGCGCTGCGCGCAGCGCACCACCTGAACCTGGCGCACGGGCTGGCTGTCCGGGCGATCCGGGACGAGCTCGGGGAGCAGGCGCAGGTGGCGGTCACGCTGAACCCGCACGTGCACCGGCCCGCCGACCCTGCTGACGCGGCCGACCGGGAGGCGGTGCGCCGCCTGGACGCGGTGGGCAACCGCATCTTCCTGGACCCGATGCTGCGCGGGGCCTACCCGGCCGACCTGCTCGCCGACGTGGCGCACCTGACCGACTTCTCCTTCGTGCAGGAGGGTGACGAGGCGCTCATCGCCCAGCGCCTGGACCTGCTCGGGGTGAACTACTACTGCACCTCCCGGGTGCGCGCACCCCGGCCGGGCAACCCGCTGCCGGCCTCCACCCAGCACGGCGACTCCGCGCACAGCCCCTGGGTGGGCGCCGAGGACGTGGAGTTCCTGCCCGAGCCCGGGCCATTGACCGCGATGGGCTGGAACATCGACCCGAGCGGGCTGACCGAGCTGTTGCTGCGGCTGCACACCGAGTACGGCCTGCCGCTGATGGTCACCGAGAACGGCGCTGCGTTCGAGGATGTGCGCGGCACCGACGGCGCCGTGCACGATCCGGACCGGATCGACTACCTGCACGGTCATCTCGCTGCGGTGGCCGAGGCCCGGGCGGCCGGGGCGGACGTGCGCGGCTACTTCGTCTGGTCCCTGTTCGACAACTTCGAGTGGGCGTTCGGCTACGAGCGCCGGTTCGGGGTGGTGTACGTGGACTACGAGACCCAGGAGCGGGTGCTCAAGGACTCGGCGCGCTGGTACGCCGATGTGGTCGCGGCGGGCGCGCTGCCGGCGGCCGCGCCGGGAGCCACCCCGGCGGCCACGCCGGGCGTCCCCCCTGCGGCCACCCCGGCGGCCACGCCGGGAGCCGCGCGGGCGGCCCGCGCATAATGGTCTGATGGCCCGTCGATCCCGTAAGCGTCCCTACGGCGAGCCCCATCCCGAGCTGGACGCCGACGCTGTGCTGCGCGGCGGCGCCCGCGTGGAGTCGGGGCCGGACGGGCTGCGCTGGAACGTGCGCACCGTGGCCGGCTCGGCGAAGAGCTACACCTGCCCCGGCTGCCAGCAGACGATCCCGCCCGGGGTGGCGCACGTGGTCGCCTGGGGTGAGGAGCACCTGTTCGGGGCGGATGCCGCGCTGGCGGACCGGCGGCACTGGCACACCTCCTGCTGGCGTGCCCGGGACCGCCGCGGCCCGCGCCGGTGAGGGTCAGCCGGGCAGCTCCCAGGTGTGCACCGGCTCGTTGGAGTGCATGCCGTCCATGTACCGCAGCAGCATCTCGGTGAGCGCCTGCTCCCGGTCCATCCCCTTGGCCTCCAGGGCCGCGACGGTCTCGGTCTGCCACCAGGCGCCGTTGCGGCGCAGCTTGCACCGGGCCTCGATGATGCCGAGGAAGCGGTCGACCACAGTGCTGGCCACGTGCCGGCGGGCCAGCCCCTCGGCGGCCAGCGGCAGCAGCAGCCGCAGCACCAGCTCGTCCCAGCCGACCTCCCCGTAGCCGGGCCAGTACATGGTGGCCTCCACCCCGTCCCGGGCACCGGCGGTGAAGTTCGCCTCCGCGGCGGAGAAGGACATCCGGGACCACATCGGCCGGTCCTCGTGGGCGAGCATCTCCATCGCCCCGTAGTAGAAGGCGGCGTTGGCGATGATGTCGCTGACCGTCGGCCCGGCCGGCAGCACCCGGTTCTCCACCCGCAGGTGCGGTTTGCCGTCCACCACGTCGTAGACCGGCCGGTTCCACCGGTACACGGTGCCGTTGTGCAGCCGTAGCTCCTGCAGCCGCGGGGTGCGCCCGGCGGCCAGCTCGGCCTCCGGGTCCTCGTCCGTGGTCTCCGGCAGCAGCGCGGGGAAGTAGCGCACGTTCTCCTCGAACAGGTCGAAGATCGAGGTGATCCAGGACTCGCCGAAGTACACCGGCGGGCGCACGCCCTGGTTGCGCAGCTCGGGGGAGCGGGTGTCGGTGGCCTGCAGGAACAGCTCGGTGCGGGTCTCGGCCCAGAGCCGCTTGCCGAACAGGAACGGGGAGTTCGCACCGAGCGCCAGCTGTGGCCCGGCGAGGATCTGTGCGGCGTTCCAGTGCGGGGCGAACTCGCTGGGGGAGACCTGCAGGTGCAGCTGCACCGAGGTGCACGCCGACTCCGGGGCGATCGTGGCGGTGAGCATCCGCAGCGGCTCCGGACCGGAGATGTCCAGCTCGATGTCCTCCCGCCGGGCGGCGAACACCGCGTCCTCGAGGGCCTGGTACCGCGGGTTCGGGCTCATCCAGTCCCCGGTGAGGTGCTCCGGCCGGAGGGTGGGCAGGATGCCGATCATCGCGATCTGTGCGCCGTGGTGCTTGGCCCGGTCGTCGGCGTGGTTCAGGGCGGCGCGCAGGTGGCGTTCCAGGTCCAGCACCGCCTCCCCGGGCAGCGGCTGCGGCGGGACGTTCAGCTCGATGTTGTACCGGGCGAGCTCGGTCTGGAACGAGGGGTCGGCGATCTCGGAGAGCACCTGGGCGTTCTTCATCGACGGCTGCACCTGGGAGTCCACCAGGTTCAGCTCGATCTCCAGCCCGGTCAGCGCCGGCAGGGAGTCGAAGTGGTGGTGCGCGAGCATCTCGGAGAACACGTCCAGGCAGCGGCGCACCTTCTCCCGGTAGCGCAGCCGTTGCTCCCGGCTGAAGGTCTGGGTGCTGATCTCGTCTCCCACAGGCGTCTCCTCGTGCGCTCGGCCTGCTGTGGCGTGAGCCCATCCCACCATCGTTGGCCCCGCTCCGCCACAGGTTCGAGACCCCGATGCGGTGCGGCCCCGCCGCCCGGGTGGGTAGGCTCGAGCGGGACGGGAGGAGGGAGCAGTGAGCACGCTCGCCTGGCATCGGTACGGCCCGCCGGCCGAGGACCCCGCCCCGGCGCTGGTCCTGCTGCACGGCTTCCCGCTGGACTCACGCATGTGGGGCTACGCCATCTCCGCGATGCCCGAGGTGCCGGTGGTCACCATCGACGCGCCGGGTTTCGGGGCGTCCCCGGAGATCGAGGGCGGGCTGGAGGAGTGCGCCGACGCCGTGGCCGCCACGCTGTCCGCTGCCGGGATGCCGCGCGCCGTGGTCGCCGGGCTGTCGATGGGCGGCTACCTCGCCCTGGCGCTGGCCGAGCGCCACCCGGGTGTGCTGGCCGGCATCGGTCTGCTGGACACCAAGGCCAGCGCGGACCCGCCCCAGGCGCGGGCCCGGCGGCTGGAGATGGCCGACGCGGCGCTGGGCGAGGACGGTGCCCGGGTGGTCGCACCGATGGTGGGCACGCTGCTCGCCACCGAGGCGCCCGAAGCAGTGCGGACCGAGGTGAGCACCTGGCTCACGCACGCTCCGCCGTCGGGCATCGCCTGGGCGCAACGAGCGATGGCCGCCAGACCCGACCGGCTCGCCGCCCTGCGGCACCTGGACGTGCCCGCGCTCGTGCTGCGCGGCGCGCAGGACGCGACCGCCAGCCTGGCCGACCACGAGGAGATGGCCGCCGCGCTGGGCACGCCGGTGGTCCAGGTCGACGGCGCAGGTCACCTCAGCGCGGTCGAGTCGCCGCACGAGGTCGCGGCCCACCTCGCTGACCTGCACCGCCGCGCCGCCCCCTCCCCCGCGTGAATCGATTCACTCGTGACCTGGCCCGGTGGGTAGTGCTCCCGGAGCCCGATTCAGTGCAGCAGGTAACGAGCAGGTAGCGCTGCGAGACGACGCCTCAGGTCAGGGTGCGTTCCCCCCGGATCGACCAGGCGCATCATCGCTGAGCGCCTGTGCCGCCATGTCACCATTATGTCCATATGTTCACACAAACGCTTGCATCGATGTACAGGAGGCGGCTAGCCTGACCTGCGTCACGACCGGGACGCCTGCGCTGGTGCAGCGCGTCAGAGCAGAGAGGCATCGAGATCGATCCCAACCGCTACACGCTGCAGATCGCGCTGCGCTCGATCGTGGGAGCGGACGCGGACATGAACTCCGGGTTGAAGGACTGACCGTGCCAGACTCCACCGGATGGCTGGCCCGTGCGGACAGCGCACTCGCCGACCTGCTCGCCACCGAGCCTGGGCGCCGGCCCGGTGCGGACGGACCACGACGCCTGATGGCCATGATCAAGGCCGCCGCCACCTGCTCGGTGACGCCTGGCTCACGCTGGTCCGGCCACCCTGAACCCGCTCGAGCCGCACGGGTGTGGGCGGGCGAGCTTGCCGGGCTGCAGCGGGACGACGGACTTTTCGACGTGGGCGGCAACGTCGCCTCACCACCGGACACCTCGTTCGTCATCAACGACCTGGGCGTGACCCACACCCTGATCAGCGGTACCGGTCGGCTGTCGGCACAGGTCGAGGCATGGGCACAGGTGCGCGACCAGTTGCACGACATCGCGGTGCGCAGCCAGGAGGCGCTGCTCACCGGCGGGGTGCACACGCCGAACCACCGCTGGGAGCTGTCCGCCGCACTGGTGCGTCTGGACCGGGTCGTCGGGGGCGACCGCGGTGCCCGTCGGGCACGGGACTGGCTTGCCGAGCGGGTGGACATCGATGCCGACGGTCTGTACTCGGAACGGTCCCCGAACTACGCAGCGCACGTGTCGAACCCGTGCCTGCTCGTCCTGGCCGACGCGCTCGACGAGCCGGTGCTGGCCGAGCTCGTGCACGCGAACCTGCACGCGATGATCGACCTCACTGACGACGGCGAGGTGGAGACTGTCCTCTCCCGTCGGCAGGACCAGCACGCGCCGTTCCCCACCGGTCCGTTCGCCCTGCAGTGGCGCCGGTTCGCTGTGCGGGAGGGCTGTGCCCGGTGTGCTGTTCATGCCGCGTCGGCAGCGCTCGCTGACGGGTTCGACCCCGTGGACGCGCTCGCCCAGAGCCTCCTCGACCCCACGCTCGAGCGCCCTCTGCCGCCAGCAGCCAACGACGACCGACCGGGCACTCGCGTCTTCGGCCTCGGGCTGGTACGCCGGCGCGACGTCCATGGCACGGTCACCGTCTACGCCGGTTCGGACCTCCCGCGAGCGGGTCGCATCGCTTCCGGTCTGGCGTGCAACCCCACCTTCCTGCGGATGCGGTCCGGCCGCGTGCTGCTGGACTCGGTGCGGCTGTCCCGGCAGTTCTTCGGACTGGGGCCGTTCCGCGCCACCTCATGGCACCAGGACGGGGACACCACGGTTCTGACGGAGGAGGTCGGGGCCGGCTACTACCTGCCGCTCGAGGCCTCCGCACGACGACCGGACGGCGCCTACGACCTGCACTTCGAGGGCCGTTTCGCGGCGCGGATGAGCTTCGCCGAGCGGGAGGAGCGCCGGGTCCTGCTGCGCACCGAGGTGCAGATCACGACGGCGGAGCACGGGGTGGTCCTGGACGTCCAGCTCTCCGGGGCGAGAGTGGCCTACGCCCTTGAGCTGGCCTTCCGGGGTGGTGGGGCGCTCACCGGGGGCACGAGGCTGGATGAGGAACGGGTGCTGCTGCCCGCCGGGAGCGCCACCTACCGGGTCGGTGACGATGCGCTGAGCGTGGTCCGTGCCGACACCGTGCCTGGCGTGCCGGAGCGGACCGTCCCCGCGTTCTACGACCCGGGGGAGGCCTACACGGTCACCGGCGGGACCGATGCCCGGTCGGGTCCGCGCCTGTACCTGACCGGCTGGAGCGACCAGAAGCTGCGGGTCGCTGTCAGCCGTGCGGGTCCTGCCAGCCCGGCAGCAGCCGGCTGAGCGCGTCCGCGAGCGGGATCGAGTCGCCGTCCTTGCCGCCCGCGCCGAGCACCAGCGGCGGGTCGGCCGGTTCGGGCCGGGTGCCCCGCAGCCGCTGCCACGCGGTCAACGGAGCGGTGAGCACGTAGAACTGCCCGTCCGGGGTGAGCGCGGCGGTGCGGTCCACCCGCAGGTACCAGCCGCGTAGCGGGGTGCGCGCGGTGCCGCGGTTGCCGTAGCCCTTGACCACCAGCGGCTCGGTGGGCAGGTCGGCAGCGCGGGCCACGGCGGCGAAGGTCTGCAGCATCCGCCGGGCGCGATCGGTCTCCGCCTGCCGACGCTGGGCCAGCCGGCGCTCGTGCTCGCGGGCGGCCTCGGTGCGCTGGGCGGCCCAGTCGGCGTTGCTGCTCACCGTCCCAGGGTAGGTGGTGGGAGCCTGCGGAGCGGTCCTCGGCGGCGCTGCTCCTATGCTGGGTCCTCATGACGGCTGCGCGGATCCGACAGGCCCACCCCGGCGATGCCGACGCCCTGCACGAGCTGCACTGCACCACCTGGCGGGAGGCCTACGCCGGGATCGTCTCGGAGTCGGTGTTCCGGCAGCGGGAGGATCGCGGTTCCGGGCACTGGCTCCAGACGCTCAGCGACCCCGAGTCGGACCCGGTGTGGCTGGCGCACCGCGACGGTGTGCTGGTCGGCTTCGCCACCGCGCACGCCGTCGGCACCGAGGGGCCGCGACCGCTGTGCCTGCAGGCGTTGTACGTGCGCGCCAGCGAGTACGGGCAGGGCACCGGGGCGAACCTGCTCCAGCTCGCGGTCGGGGACGCTCCGTGCTTCCTCTGGGTGGCGGAGCAGAACCCGAGGGCGCTCGCGTTCTACCGCAAGCACGGTTTCGAGACCGATGGCGCCACCGAGACCGTGGCGCACTGGAGCGGCATGACGACCGTGCGGATGGTGCGCTGAGCGGCCTCAGCGCCCGGGTGTGCTCACCTTCTCGGTGTCGGTGACGGCGGAGAGCACCTCGGTCTCGTCCCTCTCCTCGGTCTCGGTGACGGCGGAGAGCACCTCGGTCTGGTCGCTCGCCTCCTCGTCGGTGCGGGCCTCGTCGGTCCCGTCGTCCTGGTCGTCCTCGGCGGTCGCGCCGCTGGCGTCGCCAGTGTCGGACTCGTCCGCAGCGTCCGCCGCGGGCTCACCGTCGTCGTCAGTGTCGGACTCGACCGGCGCGGCCTCGGTGCCGTCGACCTCGGGGGTCTCGGCCGGTTCGTCCTCGGTCGGCTCTGCGGCCTCCGCCTGCTCAGCCGCCGCCTCCTCGGACTGCGCGTCCTCGGCAGCCGGCGCCTCGACCTCGTCGGCACCCTCGTCGGCACCAGCGTCCTCCGCTGACGCGTC
>CAZMDO010000066.1:9149-11137 GCA_964564445.1 uncultured Ruaniaceae bacterium
GCGCCTCGACCTCGTCGGCACCCTCGTCGGCACCAGCGTCCTCCGCTGACGCGTCCGCTGAGCCGTCCGCCGGTGCGGCCAGGGCGGCAGCATCCGCTACCTGCCCGGAGCCGAGCAGGGTGCGCAGCTCGTCCAGGTAACCGGTGATCGACTCGCGCTGCTGGTTCAGCTCGTCCACCTGTCGCTGCGCCGTGCGCCGGTCGCGGTCGGTCTCCGCGGCCGTGTCCGCGCGGAGCCGGTCGGCGGCCTCGCGGGCCTCCCGGGTGATCCGCTCGGCGCTGGCGCGCGCATCCGCGAGGATCTCCGCGGCCTGCGCCTCGGCGGTCGAGCGCAGCTCCTCGGCCTTGGCCAGCGCCTCGGCCACCCGGCTCTCGGCCTCCTGCGCGTGCGCCTGCGCGGTGGCGATCATCTCGTCGGTGTCCGCCTTCGCCTGCGCGTGCAGCGCCGCGTCGGACTCCTCCGAGGCAGCGCGCTGCTCCGCGATCTCCAGCTCGGCGTCCTCCCGCAGCTGGGCGACCGACTGCCGGATCTCCTCGGCGTCGGCGTTCGCCTTCCGGAGCAGCTCGGCTGCGTGCTCCTCGGCCTGGGCGATGGTCGAGGCCGCCTCGCGCCGCGCCTCCTCGCGCTCGGCCTCCGCCTCGCTCTTGGTGCGGGTGCGGATCTCCTCGGCCTCGGCCTCGCTGCTGGCCTTGAGCTCACGTGCCGCCCGCTCCGAGGCCACCTTCCGCTCGGCGATCTCCTTCTCCGCGGCTGCCCGCGCAGTGCCCAGCTCGCGTTCCAGGCTGGCGTGCTTCTCGCTCTGCTCGGTCCGGGCGACGCTGGAGATGCGGGCTGCCTCTCGCTCCGCCGAGGCGACGAGCTCCTCGGCCTTGCGCTGGGCTGCCAGCAGGGTGCCCTCGGCCTGGCTGGCTGCGGCCTGGATGGTGCTGTCCGCATCCCGGCGGGCGTTGGCGAGCAGCTCGCCCGCCTCGCTCTCCGCCTGCGAGGTCAGCTCGTCGGCTCCGGCCTGGGCCCGGGAGGTGATGTCCTTGGCCTGCCGGTTGGCCTGGGTGAGCACATCTGCCGACTGCTCCTCCGCGGAGCGCAGCAGCTGTTCGATCCGGGCACCGAGGCCGGCGTAGCTCGGCTTCTCGGCCTCGCGCAGCTGGGCCTGGGCATCGGCGAGCTCGCCGGAGATCTGCATGGTGCTCGCATCCAGGGACTCCACCTGGGCACGCGCTTCGGCCAGCTGCCGCTCCAGGGAGTGGATCCGCTGATCGACCTGCGCACGGTCGTACCCACGCATCACTACGGGGAAGGTCGATGAGTCGTCAGCCACGGGTGCTCCTCGCGATGAGGTAGGGGGTGTAGTTGGGGGCGGAGGCCATGCTCGGGCTCGCGCCGGAGAGCGTCCGGACGGCACGTCTCGGACCACTCCCGGTACTCAGCGTAACCGGTGCCGGGCCGACCACCGCTGGTGTGCTGGATCACTCGCAACGTGAGATGTCACGGAAAGGTCACGTACTCTGGGGGGTCGTCGGCGAACGGTCGACCTCGACGAGAAGGGCTCAAGAGCTGGTGCTACGACGGATCTTCGCCATCGTGCTCATCGTGCTCGGACTGGCGACTGCCGGTGCCGCGGTCGCTTCCGGCACGCTCTGGCGGCCTGCGGACGTGGTCACCGCCACCCTGCCCCAGGACCCCGATGTGCCGGTCGTGGTGGCTGGCGGCAACGTGCTCGCCACCGTCAACCCGAACGTGACGGTGACGCTGACCGCCGCCGACCCGGAGACCCCGCTGGTGCTCGCGATGGGCCGGGAGGCCGATGTGCGCGCCTGGCTGGACGGATCGCCCCACCTGGAGATCACCGGCCTCTCCGACTGGGAGACGCTGTCCGTCGCGGACGGTCCGGCTGCCTCCGAGGAGGCCACCGAGGACGGCACGGCCACCGACGATGGCACTGCCACGGAGGACGCGACCGAGGACGCCAGCCCCACGGAGGACGCGAC
>CAZMDO010000067.1:0-11016 GCA_964564445.1 uncultured Ruaniaceae bacterium
CGCCCCGGGTGAACCTCTCCGCGGCCACCGGGTGGCACACCAACCGGCTGGTGCGTGCCCTCGACCTCGCCCTGGAGTCATGGGACCGGCGGGTGCCCACCGGGCGGCTGAATGCGTTCCTCGGCGAGCTTGCCGCGGCCCACCCGCACCCGGTGCGTGGCGGGAAGCAGCCGCGCATCCTGTTCGGCACGCAGGCGGACTCCCGGCCGCCCCGGTTCGTGCTGTTCACCACCGGGTTCCTGGACCCGGGCTACCGGCGGTTCATCGAGCGCCGGCTGCGGGAGACCTTCTCCTTCGAGGGCACGCCGATCGAGATCAGCGTGCGGGTGCGGGAGAAGCGCCGGCGCTGACCGCGGCCGGCGCTGCCCGGCGCAGCGCTACTGCCGGCTCACCGGGCCCAGGGTCACCCGGTCCAGGACCGTGGCCCCGTGCCGGCTGCTCACCCGGAGGAACTGCCCCGGTCCCAGGTCCACCACCGCGGCTCCGGTGCGGGCGGGCAGCAGGTCGGAGGTCCCGGCCCGCAGCTGGGCCATCAGGTCCTCGGCGGCGGCCCGGTCGAGCACGTCGGAGACGGTGATCTGGTAGTTCGCCGAGCCGCGCTTGTAACCGGACTCCACCACGACCAGGTACTCCTCCGGTGCTGTCATCGTTCCTCCAGTCTCTGGTCTCTCATCTCGACCCGTCGTCGGCGTGGTGTACCTTGCCGACGGCGGGGCACCAGTCACGCACAGGACGTCACGGAGGGCAACAGGTGAGCGAGACCATCCGCATCGGCATCGCAGGGTACGGCAACCTCGGGCGGGGCGTGGAGGCGGCGCTCACGCAGAATGCGGACATGACGCTGGTGGGCGTGTTCACCCGGCGCGACCCCGCCCAGGTGCAGCCGGTCCGGCCGGAGACCACCATGCTGGCCTGGGACTCCCTGGCCGAGCACACCGACCAGATCGACGTGCTCATCCTCTGCGGCGGCTCCAAGGACGACCTGCCCCGCCAGGGCCCCGAGCTCGCCGGGATGTTCAACACGGTGGACTCCTACGACACCCACGCCCGCATCCCCGACTACTACTCCGCCGTCGACGCCCGCGCCCGGGAGGCGGGCACCACGGCGCTGATCTCCACCGGCTGGGACCCGGGCCTGTTCTCCCTGAACCGGATGCTCGGTGAGGCGATCCTGCCCGCCGGGCACACCTACACCTTCTGGGGGCGCGGGGTGAGCCAGGGCCACTCCGACGCGGTGCGCCGCGTGCCCGGGGTGGCCGCCGGGGTGCAGTACACGCTGCCCTCGCAGGCTGCGGTGGACGCGGTCCGCCGCGGCGAGGACCCCGAGCTGCCCACCCGGGAGAAGCACACCCGGGAGTGCTTCGTGGTGCTCGCCGAGGGCGCCGACCCCGAGCAGGTGCGCCAGGCGATCGTCACCATGCCGGACTACTTCGAGCCGTACCAGACCACGGTGCACTTCATCACCGCCGAGGAGCTGGCCACCGACCACGCCGGTATGCCGCACGGCGGGTTCGTGCTGCGCAGCGGCCAGACCGGGCCGGGTGACCGGCAGCTCATCGAGTTCGGCCTCACCCTCG
This sequence comes from uncultured Ruaniaceae bacterium, assembly GCA_964564445.1. Taxonomy (GTDB): domain Bacteria; phylum Actinomycetota; class Actinomycetes; order Actinomycetales; family Beutenbergiaceae; genus Ruania. Next base: position 1,578 of record CAZMDO010000067.1, read on the forward strand.
CCGACAACCCTGGCTTCACCGCCAGCGTGCTGGTCGCCTACGCCCGCGCCACGCACCGGCTCGCCGGCCAGGGGAGCCACGGGGCGCACACCCTGTTCGACGTGCCGCCCGGGCTGCTCTCCCCGCGGTCGGCCGCCGAGCTCAGGGCAGACCTGCTCTGAGCCGCGAGCCGATACCCTGGACGCAGGACGGGCAGGCGTGGGACCGGGCAGGAGGGCGACGGCGATGAGCATCCAGTCCCGGGTCCAGGCGAGCCTGGAGACCTACCCGCCGTCGATCCGGCGGGTGGCCGAGGACGTGCTCGCCGACCCGCAGCGCATGCTGCGGGGCACCATCACCGATCTGGCGCGCCGCTGCGACACCTCCGAGACCACGGTGGTGCGGTTCTGCCGAGAGCTCGGGCTGGAGGGCTTCGTGCAGCTGCGCGTGCAGCTGGCCACGGAGGTCGGCCGGGACGGTGCGCACCGTGGTGGCGATGCTGTGCCGGACATCTCTGCCTCCTCCAGCCTGGCCGACCTGGTGGACAACGTCCGCTACACCGAGAGCCTGTGCATCGAGGAGACGATCGACAGCCTGGACCTGGCTGAGCTCGCCCGGGTGGTGGACGCCATCGACGCCGCCTCCCGCATCTCGGTGTACGGGGTGAGCGGGTCCGGGTGGAGCGCAGCCGACCTGCACCGCAAGCTGTTCCGCATCGGCCGCCCCGCCTACTGCTTCGCCGACGGGCACGACGCGCTCACCTCGATCGCCCTGATGGGTCCGGGGGACGTCGCGATCGGCTTCTCCCACCGGGGCAGCACCCAGGAGGTGGTCACCTTCCTGTCCGCCGCACGCGAGCGTGGCGTGACCACGGTGGCCGTCACCAACGTGGGCAGCTCCCCGCTGGCCGCCACCGCCGACCTGGTGCTGCAGACCACGGTGCGGGAGGCGAAGTTCCGGTCCGGGGCGATGGCCTCGCGCACCGCCCAGCTGCTCGTGGTGGACTGCATCTTCGTGGCGGTCGCCCAGCGCCGGATGACCGAGACCGCCGAGGCGTTGCGCGGCACGTACGACGTGGTCCGGCGGAGCCAGCGGTGACGCGTGCGGCCGCGGGCCTGCAGCACCAGCTCCAGCACCTGCTCGACGGCGCCACCTCCGCGGCGCTGGCGTCCTCACCCGGGCAGGCCGCCCCGGTCGACGGCGCGCCGGGGGCACTGGCCCTGGTCGCCCACCGGGGCGAGGTGCTCGCCCAGGCGCACGCCGGTCTCGCGCTGGCCTTCGATGCCGAGGGTCGGCTCCTGCCGGAGCCGGAGCGGGAGCCGGTCACCGCCGAGCACGTGTGGGACCTGGCCTCGGTGACGAAGATCGTCACCGCGCTGGTAGCGCTCGTACACGTGGACGCCGGGGTGCTCGACCTGGACCGGCCCGTGGCCGAGGACCTGCCCGGCCTGGGCGCCGGCGGTGCGGCGGACCGGCGGAGCATCCTGCCCCGGCACCTGCTCACCCACACCGCGGGGCTACCCGGTGAGCTGCACCTGTGGCGCACCCCGGGCTCCCGGGAGGAGCACGCCGAGCGCCTCCTCAGCGTCCCGCTCGAGGCCCGGCCGGGCCAGCGGCACGAGTACTCCTGCGTCGGCTACCTGATCCTCGGGCTGCTGCTGGAGCACCTGACCGGGCGGCCGCTGCCCGAGCTGGTGCAGCAGAGCGTGACCGGCCCGCTGGGGATGACCAGCACCGGCTACCTGCCCCGGGAGGGGCGCCCGGTGGTGGCCACCGAGTACCAGCAGGACCCCGACCGCGGACTGGTGCGCGGCGAGGTGCACGACGAGAAGGCCTGGGCCCTCGGCGGTGCCGGGAACGCTGGTCTCTTCTCCACCGCACCCGATCTGCTCGCCCTCGCCGAGGAGGTGCGCACCGGGTCGGCCGGTCTGCTCAGCGAGGGTTCGCGGGCGCTGCTGCGCACCGGCACGCTGGCTCCGGCGGAGGCGGCGCGGACCGGGTTCGACCAGGCGGTCGGCTTCCGGCTCGGTCAGGATGCGCTGATGGCCACCACCGACCGCCGGGTGCTCGGCCACGGCGGCTTCACCGGCACCGCGGTGGTGATCGACGCCCCGCGCGAGCTGGTCACCGTGCTGCTCACCAACCGGGTGCACCCGCGCCGGGAGAGGTTCGACGTGGTCCGCCTGCGCCGCGACCTGGTCCGGCTGGCGCGCACTGCCACCTGACCAGCAGCTGCGGGCTGCCAGAGCACCCGGGGTCCGGGCCGGCGGGCCTAGACTCCCGACATGCGTTTCACCGACCAGGTGGTCTTCGTCAGCGGCGCCGCGCACGGCATCGGTGCCGCTACCGCCCGGCGGTTGCACGCCGAGGGCGCCGCCGTGGTGATCGCCGACCAGGACCTGCCCGCAGGCGAGGCGCTGGCCGCCAGGCTCGGCGACCGGGCGATGGCGGTGGGCTGCGACGTCACCGACACCGCCTCGGTGGACGCTGCGGTCGGTGCGACCCGGCAGCACCACGGCCGGCTCGACCAGCTGGTCACCGTGGCGGGCTCCTCCCGGCCGATGCCGGCGTTCGCTGAGCAGGACGACGAGCTGTGGACCGACCTGCTGGCGCTGAACCTGGTCGGGGCGATGCGCTGCATCCGGGCCGCTGCGCCGTTGCTGCAGGCCAGCGACCGGGCGGCGGTGGTGATGGTGTCCTCGGTGAACGGCCTGGCGGCCTTCGGTGAGGAGGCCTACGGTGCAGCCAAGGCCGGGCTGAGCAACCTGGCCCGGAACCTGGCCGTGCGCTACGGCCCGGACGGCGTCCGGGTGAACGTGGTGGCGCCGGGCACGATCCGCACCCGGGTGTGGGACGGCGCCGAGGCCCAGCTGGACCGCCTGCGCCGGCTCTACCCGCTCGGCCGGGTAGGGGAGCCGGAGGACGTGGCCGCCGCGATCGCCTTCCTCGCCTCCCCGGAGGCCGCCTGGATCACCGGCGTGACCCTCCCGGTGGACGGCGGGGTGCTCGCCGGGCCGCTGCACACCCTGCAGCAACAGTGAGCCGGGCACGTCCTCGCGCCACGCCGTGGGATCTCCCGGGCGGTGTCAGTGGTTCTTAGTACACTAGTTCTATGCGCGAACCGGATGACACCGCACCCGAGGACCTCTCGGGCGGCGGCGCGCGCAGTGCCGCCGAGGCCGCGCTGGTCCGGCTGGTCGCCGGCTTCCAGCTCCGCGGCACGGACGAGCAGCTGGTCGCGATGGGCACCGGGGGAGTGCTGCTGGACCGCCTGCTGGCCCTCGACCTCGACGACTGCGCCGACGGGACGCTGGTCGAGGTGGTCGCGGCAGCGAACCGGCTGGCCGCGTGCGCCGAGGCGCTGATGGCCCAGGCCGCCGGGGTGCTCTCGGAACGTGAGGCGATGAACCCGTTGGCGCTGGCCGGGTCCGTGACCGACGCCGAGGACGGCGCGACCTCGGCCGTGGACCAGGAGAAGGCGTGCACCGCACCCGACGAGCTGGCGGTGCGGCTGGGCTGGACCAGGAGGCAGTGCCGCGACCTGGTGCGCCGCGGCCAGCTGGCCAGCACCCACCTGCTCGGCACCGGCGAGGAGCTGCGCCGGGGGACCATCGATGCTGGCCGGGCGCGGGCGATCCTGGACTCGTTGGCGGATGTGCCCTGGCAGGTGGCCCTGGCCGTGGAGGACCAGGTGCTGCCGGAGGCGCCCCGGCGCACCGCGGGCCAGCTGCGCCGGGACGTGGCCCGTGCGCTCATCGCCATCGACCCCGCTGAGGCAGAACGCCGCGCCGAGACCCGCCGCCGGTGCCGGCGGGTCACCCGACCTCGCGCCCTGCCGGACGAGACGGCCGCGATGACCATCCAGGGGCCGGCCGCCGACGTGCTGGCGCTGGACACTGCACTGCAGGCCGCGGCCACCGCCGCGAAGGCTGATGGCGACCGGCGCACCCTGGACCAGTTCCGGTTCGACGCCCTGGCGACCATCGCCTCCGAGGCGCTCGTCACCGGACACCTCGGCGGCGAGCACCTGCACCTGCCGCTGGCGCACCTGGACGGGCGACGCCCGGAGATCCACGTCACGGTCTCGCTGGCCCACCTGCTCCCGCAGGACGCCTCCGACGCCACCGGTGCGGGTGCTGGGGCGGACGAGGCGGGCGTGATCCGGCGGATGGTCACCTGCCCACCGGGGGCCGGCGCGCACGCCCTGGAGGAGCCCTGGCGACATCCTGCCGACCCGGTCACGGGCACCGGACCGGCGATCGACCCCGACGCGGTGCCCCAGCTCACCGGCTACGGCCCGATCACCCCGGCGACCGCCCGGGCGCTGGCGGCGGGCGGCATCTGGCGACGACTGGTCACCGATCCGCTCAGCGGCCGGCTCCTGGACCTCGGGCACACCCGGTACCGACCCTCGGCACCGTTGGCCGACCACGTCCGGGCACGGGACGGCCACTGTGTCCGACCGGGCTGCAGCGCCCCGGCGCGCGACTGCCAGCTCGACCACACCGACCCCTGGTGCCACGAAGACCCCAGCACCGGTGGCCGCACGAGTCCGGGGAACCTCGGACCGCTGTGCCAGCGGGACCACCAGGTGAAGACCCACGGTGACTTCCGGGTCCAGCAGACCGCTCCGGGGGAGTTCGAGTGGACCACCCCCACCGGGCACCGCTACCGCCGCAACGCCGACGGCAGCACCACCCCGCTGAGCCACTGCCCGGAGACGCCACCGTTCTGAGCCGGCTCAGGGGATGGTCAGCTCGTGCACCCCGGCCAGGGACTTCAGGTTCGCTGCGGCGATCCCCAGGGCGGTGGTCCGGGGCGGCACGCCCACGGTGTTCCACTCCGCCATCATCTGGTTCACCCGGGCGAACATCTCCAGGCGCAGCCGGTCGAAGGAGTCGTACGGGTCGAGGCCCACCTCACCGAGCAGCAGCCACCATGCCCAGGCGGCGGCCCCCGCGTTGGCCACGAAGTCCGGGATCACCAGGATGTCCCGGGCGGTCAGCGCGGCCTCCGCCTCCGGCAGCACCCCGGTGTTCGCGGCCTCGACCACCACCCGGGCCGAGACCGTGTCCACGTTGTCGGCGGTGATGGCGTAGGAGATCGCTGCCGGCACGAGGACGTCGGCCTCCATCGAGAGCACCGCCTCGCGCGGCAGCTGTGCGACGTCGGCGGGAACCCGGCTACGGTCGATCTCACCGTAGGCGTCACGCAGGTCCAGCAGGGCCGGCACGTCCAGCCCGGTGGGGGAGTAGAGGGTGCCGCGGGCATCGGCCAGGGCTACCACCGGCACCCCGGCCTCGTGCAGGTACCAGGCGGTCCCGCCGCCCATGGTGCCTACCCCCTGGATCGCTGCGGTGGTGCGGCGTTCGTCCCAGCCGCGGGCATTCATCACCGCCAGGCAGGCCTGCGCCACACCGTAGCCGCCGATGATGTCGCCGAGCAGCAGGCCGTCGTCGGTGCGGGTCGCCAGCCCGGCGTGCACCCGGTCCAGGGTGGCCTCCGGGTCCGCCGAGCGCTGGATGGCGGCGTGGAAGGACTGGCCGAGCTCGACCCGCTCGAACACCTCGTCGATCAGCTGCTGGGTGACGCCCAGGTCCTCGGCAGTCACCCAGTGCGCGTCCAACCAGGGCCGCATCGCCGTGCAGAACCGCTCCAGCACCCCGAACGCGCGGTCGTCCTTGGGGTCGAAGTCGATACCGCCCTTCGCGCCACCGACCGGCAGACCGAACGTGGCGGTCTTGATCGCCATCCCGCGGGCCAGGTCCTCCACCTCGTGCAGGGTGCAGCCCGGACGCATCCGCAGCCCGCCGGTGGCCAGACCGCACACCAGGGTGTGCACCACCAGGTAGCCGGTGGCACCGGTCTCCTCGTCGTGCCAGGTGAGGCGCTGGTACGGCTCGGCGTCGATCGGGCTGGCCGGGGTGGGGCGATCGTCCTTCTCGTGTCCGTTCCCCGCGCGTGGGATGTTGTCCAGGGTCGTCACTTCCACCACCTCCTGCGTTCGTGCTGCTGTCGATCTGTGCTGGCCTCCCGGTGAGCACCACCGTGGCACCCCGTCCGGGGCTATGTCCCCAGGGTGCGGTGTGTGTCGGCAGGGCGTCCATCGGTGTTTCGTGCACGTTCATGTCCATGGTTGCTTCACAGTGCGTACGCTGAGGCAGCATGGAGCTCTCGCTGCGGAGACTGCGGATGCTGCGCGAACTGCACCGGCGCGGCACGATCACCGCCGCCGCCGCGGTGCTGCACTACAGCCCGTCCGCGGTCTCCCAGCAGCTCGCCCAGCTGGAGCGAGAGGTCGGTGTGCAGCTCATCGAGCGTCTGGGCCGGCGGGTGCGGCTCACCGACCTGGGCCTGCTGCTGAACGAGCACGCCGAGGACATCCTCGCCTCGGTGGAACGCGCGACCGTGGCGCTGGAACGGGCCCAGGGCGGGGTGACCGCGCGGCTTGAGGCGGGGGTGTGGGCATCGGTGGCGTCCGGTCTGCTGCCGCCGGCGCTGGCGGCCCTGGCGGTGAACCACCCGGGGATCGAGGTGCGCACCGCCGAGCTCGCGCCGGAGGACACCGCCGAGGCGGTGCGGGACGGGTCCCTGGACTTCTCCTTCGTGATCGACTATTCCGACTACGCGGTGCCCCGCGACCCCGCCCTGGAACGGCGGGAGGTCGCCGTCGAACGCCTGCACGCCGCCGTGCCCGCCGGGGTGGTGCCCGCGGCCACGGTCTCCCTGGCCGACCTCGCCGACCACCCGTGGATCCTGTCCGGGCCGCGCTCCCACTTCGGCCGGGCGGTGCGGATCGCCTGCCGGAACAACGGGTTCGAACCCCGGATCAACCACGAGGTCGAGGAGCAGGCCACCGCGCTGGCGATGGTGGCGGGCGGGCTCGGGGTCAGCCTGGTCTCCGACCTGGCGCTCACCCTGCTGCCGGCCGGGGTGGACATCGTGGCGGTGCGGGAGCCGGTGATCCGCACGATCTCGATCGTGCACCGGTCCGCCTCCACCCCGCGCCGCTCGCTCGAGCTGGTGATCGACGCGGTCCGCGCCGTGGCAGCGCAGAAGGGACTGGCGGCCGGACCCGCGGTGCCCTGACTGCGGTGAGGCGACCGGACCAGGAGGAGAGGAGCGAGTGATGAAGATCAATCACCAGGTGGTCGTGTTCGACAGTGCTGACCTGGAGACCGAGAGTGTGTTCTGGGCGGGGGTGCTCGGCGGCACCGTGGACCGCGACGACGACTGGCACATGGTGCTCGTGGACGGCCAGCCGCGGATCGGCGTGCAGCTCGACCCTGAGCACATCCGCCCGGACTGGCCGGACGGTATGCCCCAGCAGATCCACCTGGACCTGTGGGTGGAGGACCACGAGCGTGCCCACGACCACGTGATGGCCCTCGGGGCACGGCTGCTCCAGGCCGCGACCACGGGGGAGGGCGATGCGTTCCAGGTGTACTCCGACCCGGCCGGGCACCCGTTCTGCCTGTGCTGGACGACCTGAGCAGGTGCGATCCGCGCCACGTGCCGGATTGGGAGCAAGGGGCCACCCTGCGGTAGGCTCACCTCGGCCCGTTCGCGGGTGGCACAACTACACATCACGGGCTGTGGCGCAGCTTGGTAGCGCACTTGACTGGGGGTCAAGGGGTCGCAGGTTCAAATCCTGTCAGCCCGACTTTGAGGCTTGCTGGGTATCCGAGAGACGAGGGTATCGAGCAAGCCTCACGTGTGTGGTCGCGGGCCCTGCCAGGACCGGAGCGCGCGCTCCGCCATCGGATGAGAGCATCCATCCCATGAGTGCTGTCACTGTGCTGGGCGCCGGGGTGGTCGGCCAGGTCTATGCGGGCCTCTTGAGCGAGGCCGGTCACGAGGTGACCGTGGTTGCTCGCGGTCGCCACGCCGAGCAGCTGCACGCACGGGGTGTGGTGCTCGAGCGGGAGGGACGCACGCAGCGACCAGGCTGTCGCATCGTCACCGGGCTCGCCGCCGCTCGCCCGGTGCAGACCCTCGTCGTCGCGGTGCGCGGGGACCAGCTCTCCTCGGTGCAGGCCGAGGTGGCAGCGTCGGCCGCACCCGCCGTGGTGTGCATGGCGACGCCGCTCGACCAGCGTGCGGGCTTCGAGCGCCAGGTGGGGACCGACCGCACGGTCTTCGCCTTCTCCGGTATCGGCGGGTCGATCGGGGAGGAGGGCATCGTCCGCTACCACATCGTCCGTCAGCAACCGACGACCGTCGACGTCGCCACCGTCCGGGGACAAGAGGTGGCCGAGGTGTTCGCGAGCACCGGTCTCCCGGTCCGCCGCGAGGAACGGATGCCGGCCTGGTTGGACACCCACGCTGTGTTCATCGCCGGTATCGGCTCGACGGTGCTCGCCGGTGGCGGTGCTGACAGCGTGGCGCGCTCTCCCGCGCGCGTCCGGGAGATGGTCGTCGCCCTCGGGGAGGCCTTCGATGCGCTCGAAGAAGCTGGCACGCCGGTCCGGCCCCCGGCGCTGCGCACCATCTTCGGGCGGGTCCCGTGGTGGCTGGCCACCCGGTATTGGCAGCGCCAGCTCGCCGGGCCGATGGTGCGGACCTCGATCGAGCCGCACGTGCGGTCCACCCGGGACAGTGAGTTCGCCAGCACGGTCGACTTCGCGCGCAGCCTGGTCGGGCCCGGCGCGCCGCGCTACCAGCACCTGCTCGACGGCGCCCGGTCGCCCGGGCAGACCTGACGGTCCCGGGCTCAGCGCCCCAGCCGCCCGAGCACCTGCTGCACGTGCCCGAGCGCGTCCGGGTCCGGCATCCCGAACGCATCGTTGAAGTACAGCCCGTCGCCGATGAGCTGGATCGTGCGCGCCAGCGACTCGTCGCCCAGCTCCGCGCGCAGCACCGCCAGCCACGCCTCGCGCACCTGCGCCAGCGCTGCCCCGACCCGGCCTGGGTCGTCCTGCGCCAGCCGGGCGGCGGCCACCAGGGCCCGGTCCAGCTCCGAGCCGGTGGAGACCGACGTCTCCAGGTAGTACTGCACCGCCCCGCCGGGGGAGGCGGCCATCTGCTCGGCGTCCTGGCGGGCCATGCCGAGCAGCCGGTCGAGCATGCCGTCCACCAGGTCGTCCTTGCTGGCGAAGTGGTAGAGCAGCCCACCCTTGCTCACCCCGGCCTGGGCAGCGACCGCCTCCAGGGTGGCCGCGCGGGGACCGTGCTCCACCAGCAGCGTCTCGAACGCGTCCAGCAGCCGGTCCCGGGTCGGTCGGTCCGCAGTCGTCATGACCTCGAGCCTACGTGGTGAGCGACGTCACCAGGCCGCGATGGCCGTACTGTACCGTCCGGCCGGTACAGTGGAGGTCATGACGATCCTCGACCCGACCAGCACGCGGGCCGGTCGTCGCGAATGGCTCGGGCTCGCCGCCCTGATGATCCCGGTGCTGCTGGTCTCCATCGACAGCACCGTGCTCAGCTTCGCCCTGCCCGCCATCAGCGTCGACCTGCA
>CAZMDO010000068.1:0-10992 GCA_964564445.1 uncultured Ruaniaceae bacterium
GTGCACCAGCCGCGGGGCGAGGGTGAGGTTGTCCAGCACCCGCAGGTGCGCGAACAGGTTGTAGGCCTGGAACACCATGCCCAGCCGGGCACGCACCGCGTCGGCGTCCACCCACGGGTCGGCGATGTCCACCCCGCGCAGCTCGATCGACCCGTCGTCGATGTCCTCGAGCAGGTCCACCGCACGCAGCAGCGTGGACTTGCCCGACCCGGACGCGCCGATCAGCACCACGCAGGAGTGCTCGGCCACCTCCAGATCGACACCGCCGAGCACCAGGTGCGCCCCGAAGGACTTGCGCACCCCACGCAAGGCCAGCAACGGGGTGAGCGGACCGGCCGTGGTGGGCTCCGCCGTCGACGGCCTGCCGGGCCGGCGCACCGGATCCCCGCTCCTCAGACCACCGCCCATCGGCTCCCCGCTCATCGGATCGCCCCGCCCACACCGCGGGCGCCCCGCCAGCCGCGCCGGGCGTTGTAGGCATCCACCGCCCGGGTCAGCGGGATGGACACCACCAGGAACAGGAACCCGGCGGCCACGTACGGGGTGAAGTTGTAGTCGCCGCTGACCGAGATCTGCGCCACCCGGATCGCGTCCACCGCACCGAGGATGGAGATCAGCCCGGAGTCCTTCTGCAGCGCCACCACGATGTTCAGCAGCGCCGGCACCACGTTGCGCACCGCCTGCGGCACCACGATCCGCCGGGTCGTCTGCGCCCGGGTCAGGCCGAGCGCCCGGGCCGCGGCCACCTGCGCCGGGTGCACCGCCTCGATACCGGCGCGGAAGATCTCCGCCAGGTAGGCGCTGTAGGTGAGCACCAGAGCAAGGGTGCCCAGGAACGCGGCCTGGATCGGCAGCCACGGCAGCCGCAGCGCCGGCAGCCCGAAGCCGACCAGCAGCAGCACCAGCAGCACCGGCACCCCGCGGAAGACGTCCACGAACACCACCACCGCGGCGCGCAGCGGGAACAGCGCCGGAGCGGTGGTGGTGCGCGCGACCGCCAGCAGCAGCCCCAGCACCAGGGAGATCACCCCGGCGATCAGCCACACCCGCAGGTTCAGCCACAGCCCGCCGGCCAGCGCCGGCAGCATCTCGACGAACCGGCCCGGGTCGAAGAACGCCTCTCGGGTGCGCTCCCACCCCGGTGAGCTGACCAGCACCCACCAGGCCAAGGCCGCGACCACCACGGTGGAGGCGAGCGCCACCAAGAAGGAGCGCCGCCGCCCGCGCGCCCGGTGGGCGGTGCGGGCGAGCGCCTTCTCGCTGGGCTGCCAGTGCGCCCGGCCTGGTGCGGCGTCCGGCTCGGCGACCATCGGCGGCCCGGTCAGGCCAGCTCGGGGATTCCGTCGGTGTTCAGCCACTGGGCGGCGAGCTCGTCCAGGGTGCCGTCCACCCGCAGCGCCTCCACCGCGTCGGAGACGCACGCGGTCAGCGGGGAGCCCTTGTCCAGCACGAACCCGAGCTGGGCCACGTCACCCGAGGCGGGCAGGGTGCCGACCACCGAGGTGTCCGGGAAGTACACCGTGGAGGCGGCGACCGCCTGGCTGACGTCCATCACCACCGCGTCGATCTGGCCGTTGCTGAGCGCCTGCATGGCCATCCCGGCGTCGTCGTAGGGCACCAGCTCCACGGCATCGCCCCAGGCGGCCTGCGAGTCCGGCAGCGAGGTCTGCCCCGCAGTCACCCCGATCCGGGCGCCCTCGAAGTCCGCGAGCGCGGTGGCGCCGGAGTAGTCCCCGGAGTCGGCGACCACCACGCCCTGGTAGGTGTCCAGGTAGGGGGCGGAGAAGTCCACCACCTCAGCGCGCTCGGGGGTGATGGTGGTCTGGTAGGCGGCGAAGTCGAACGGCTTGATGTTCGGCGCGATGATCTGCTCGAACGTGACGTTCTCCCAGGTGACCGCGTCCGCGTCGTAGCCGAGCTGGTCGGCCACGGCGTACACCAGCGCCGACTCGAAGCCCTCCCCGGTGGTCGGGTCCTCGCCCACGTACCAGGGTTCGTACGGGGTGGAGGTGCCGACGGTGAGCGTGCCCGCGGTGAGGGTGTCCAGGGCGCCCGGTTCGCAGCTGGCCGCCGTGCCGGTGCCGGCCTGGTCCCCGGTCCCGGTCTCCTCGCCGGAGCAGCCGGTCAGCGCCAGCGCCAGAGCAGTGGTGGTCAGGAGCAGAGCACGACGGCGCACGGTGGGCCTTTCCGGGGACGGTGAGCGTTACCTGAACTGTAAAGCAACGCGCGGGAAAGGGGCCCTGGCGGGCAGCAGAGGTGATGGGACTCACAACACGGATGCGAGCGCTTCCGCTGAAGCGCTGCCCGGTGCCGGCCGCAGCAGTGTCGGTGCTCGACCGTACCCTCGAACATACATGCGACGAGGATGGTGATGGCGATGACGACGAACAGCCCAGGCAGTGCGGAGAACCAGGACACCGAGGGGGCGCCGGAGCTGAGCAACCGGTCCATCTGGGAGCTGGCGGAGGAGCTGGGTTCGCTGGCATCCGGGATCGCGGCGAGCACCTGCCGATTCCTGGTGCTGCTCGGCGAGTTCGATGCGCGCGAGGGCTGGGGCAGGTACGCCGGCGTCACGTCCATTACGCACTGGCTCTCCTGGCAGTGCGGCCTCGCACGGGTCACCGCGAGGGAGCAGGTCCGGGTGGCACGTGCCCTGCGTGGGCTGCCCGCGATCACCGCCGAGTTCGCCGCAGGGCGCCTGAGCTACTCCAAGGTCAGGGCACTGACCCGCGTGGCAGCAGCCGACAACGAAGAAGAGCTGCTGCAGGTCGCCCGGGCCGGGACGGCAGACCAGGTGCAGCGCTTCTGTGCCGGGGTCCGTACCGCTGCCGGGTCGCTGGCCGCGGTGAACGAGCGGAACGAGCACGGCTCGCTGGTGCACCGCACGTTGGCCGACGGGTCGGTCGCCGTGTCTGTACGGTGCTCGCCGGAACAGGGCACAGTGATCGTCGACCGGCTGCTGCAGGTCCAGGAGTACTTGAGAAGGACCGCCGCCGAGGGAGACGAGACCGGTTGGTCGCTGCTGGATGCCCTCGTGCTGGTCTGTGCCCAGTCCGACGCCGGGACCGGGCGAGAGGACAGCACCACCCGGGCGGAGGCCGGTCGAACCCGCGGGTCGCGGCGCGCGGAGACCGTGCTGCACGCCACGTTGGAAGACCTGGCGGCCACCCCGGTGACCGACCCGCCCGGGCGGGAACGCCCGGAGGACGACGAGTGCGATGCCTCCGACCAGGCAGCGACAACCGGTGACCCGCACACCCTGATCGGGCCACGGTTGGAGTCCGGCGCGGCACTGCACCCGGAGACTGCGCGGCGCCTGGCCTGTGACTCGGGGCTGGTGGTGCACTTGCACGACGATGGCGCCGCCGCACCAGGTGGCTGGGTCCGACCGAACCCGCGCCCTGGCCGGACGGTCGACCTGGGTCGCCGGCGACGACTGCCCAGTGCCGCGCTCTTCCGGGCGTTGTGGGATCGCGACCATGGTTGTACATTCCCCGGCTGCGGGCGGCGCCGCTATCTGCACGGTCATCACCTGGTGCACTGGGTCTTCGGCGGCCGCACGGATCTGGACAACATGGTGCTGCTCTGCGGTGAGCACCACCGGCGGCTGCACGAGGGCGGCTACCGGATGCGCCGTTCCCCCGACGGGGTCATCGAGGTGTTCGACGACCACGGAGAACCGGTACCCATGCTGCACCCTGTCGACGACCAGGTGCCATGCGCACCGGAGGTTCCAGCAAGCATGGACGGCTCCCCGTTGGTCGCGCGCGACGGCGGCCCGCTACACCTGGACTATGCCGTCTCCACCGTGGTCACGAACTGGGCACGACGGCGCCAGCTCGCCGCCGAGCAGGATGATCAGGCGGCGTAGCGGGCTCGCTCAACCCAGGCCGGCGACGATGTGCTCGGCGATCGCCAGCGAGGCGGTCGCACCGGGAGAGGGGGCGTTGCGCACCTGGGTGACCGGCCCGCGGCGCTCGATGGCGAAGTCGTCGAGCAGCTGCCCGTCCCGGGTCATCGCCTGGGCCCGGATGCCGCGCCCGACCGGGGTGAGCCGCGCTCCGGACAGGGCCGGCACGTAGCTGCGTGCCTCGGTGAGGAACCGCTCGGGTGAGAGCACCCCGGCCAGCTCACGCACCGCCGTCGGCACGTTCCGGGCGGCGAAGCGCCAGAAGCCGGGCCAGCGGGCCACCTCGGCGAGGTCACGCAGCCGCACCTGCCCCCGGTAGCCCTCCCGGGCGGCGGACAGGAACGCGTTCGGCCCGACGGTCAGGGCACCGTCCACCCGGCGGGTCAGGTGCATGCCGAGGAACGGGTAGCGCGGGTCCGGGACCGGGTAGACCAGGCCGCGGGTGAGGTGAGCGTGGGCGTCGTCGATACGGTGGTACTGGCCGAAGAACGGGATGATCGCCGGGTCGGGGTCGCCCCCGGCGGCGCGGGCGAGCCGGTCGGAGGACAGCCCGGCGCAGACCACCACCGCGTCGAACAGCTCGGGCAGATCATCGCTCGGCCAGGGCGAGTGCGGTGCCGGCTCGACCACCACCCGCACCCCGCGGGCCAGCGGCACCAGGGCGCGCACCCGGTGGAAGAGCAGCACCCGTCCACCGGCGGCCTGCACGTCAGCGGCCAGCGCGCGGGTGACGGCGGCGTAGTCCACGACCGCCGTGGTCGGGGAGACCAGGGCGGCCTGCCCCACCGCCTCCGGTTCCACCTCGGCCAGACCGGCGGGGCCGACCAGCTCGACACCGGGCACACCGTTCGCGCGGGCCCGGTCGGCGATCGTCTGCAGCCGGGCGTGCTCCGCGCCGTCGCGGGCGATGAGCACCTTGCCGCACTCCAGGTAGGGCAGGGCACGCTCGGTGCAGTACTCGTGCAGCAGGTGCACGCCGCGGCGGCACAGCCGGGCCTTCAGCGAGCCTGGCGGGTAGTACAGGCCCGCGTGCACCACACCGGAGTTGTGCCCGGACTGGTGGGCGGCGAGGTGGTCCTCCTTCTCCACGAGGGTGACCTCGGCTCCGGGCCGGGTGCGCAGGATCTCCCGCGCCACGGCGCAGCCGAGGATGCCGCCGCCGACCACCGCATACCTGGTCACGGCTCCACGATAGGGGTGCGCGAGCGGTCGTGCTGCGATCTGTGCTGCGGCGAGGGTTCAGGCGCGCCCGCCGTCAGGCGCGCGCGGCGGCGAAGCCGGGCTCCACCTGCCGGGTGACGATCTGCTGCTTGATGTGGTGCGGGGCGAAAGAGTTCCAGGCGGCCAGCAGGGTGGCCTCCTCCAGGTCGTCCAGCGTCCAGCCGGCCTCGGTGACGAGCAGCTCCATCTCCCGGGTCATCGACGTGCCGGACATCAGCCGGTTGTCGGTGTTGATGGTCACGGCGAAGCCGAGGTGCCACAGTGTGCTGATCGGGTGCTCGGCCACGGAGCGGGCGATCCCGGTCTGCAGGTTGGAGCAGGGGCACACCTCGAGCGGGACCTGCCGGTCCAGCACCCAGGAGGCGAGCCGGCCGAAGGTGGCCTCGGTGTCCGCGCCGGGGACCCCGCCCTCCGGGCCGAGGTCGATGTCCTCGATGATCCGCACCCCGTGCCCGAGCCGGAGCGCACCGCACAGCTGCAACGCCTCCCAGATGCGGTCCGGTCCGGCGGCCTCCCCGGCGTGGATGGTGTAGGGGAAGTTCGCCTCCCGCAGGGTCTGGAACGCGCTGCGCTGGCGGCTCGGCGGGAAACCGTCCTCCGGGCCGGCGATGTCGAAGCCGACCGCCCCACGGTCCCGGTTGGCGAGGGTGAGCTCGGCGATCTCGTCGGCGCGGTCGTTCTGCCGCATCGCCGAGAGCAGGGTGCCGGCCTCGATGATGCGTCCGGCGCGGGCGGCCTCGGCCTTGCCCTCAGCGATCCCGGCGTGCACGGCGTCCACCACCTGCTGCAGGGTCAGCCCGCGGCGCAGGTGCTGCTCGGGGGCGTAGCGCAGCTCGGCGTAGACCACGCCGTCGGCGGCCAGGTCCAGCACCGCCTCGCGGGCCACCCGCGCCAGCGCGTCCGCGGTCTGCATCACCGCGATGGTGTGCTCGAACGTCTCCAGGTAGCGCTCCAGCGAGCCGGAGTCCGCAGCGGCCACGAACCACTCCCCCAGCTCGGCCGGCTCGGTGGCGGGCAGCTGGTGGTCCACCTGCCCGGCGAGCTCGATCATCGTGGCCGGCCGGAGGCCACCGTCGAGGTGGTCGTGCAGCAGGACCTTGGGCAGCGCGGCGATCGTCTCGCGGGACAGGCTCATGGATTCAGCGTATCGAGGATGTTCGCCACCGCCAGCGCCGCGCCGATCACCGCCAGGGCCACCACGGCGGCCGCCGACTGTGCCAGCACCGACCACCGGGCGTCGGCGGCGGGCTGCCAGTACCGCAGCCGGCGCAACGCCCCACCGAGCCCGGCGACCGCGGCCAGCGCCGCCAGACCGGACAGCACCGGGTGGCCGAGCCGCTGGGCGGTCATCGAGGCGACCAGCGCCCCCACCGTCACCGCCAGCACGGTGCGGTGCCAGGACAGCATGGTGCGCTGCGGCTGCGCGCCCGGGTCGCCGTCGAGGCCGGTGGTCATCGCTGCCCTAGCCGCTGACCAGCTGGACGATCACGTAGCCGACCATCAGCACCGCGAACAGCACGACGGCCACCACCAGCACCGGCAGGATCCGCGGCGCCGGCAGCGGCTCGCCGAGGCGCAACGCCCGCTCCCGGCGCCGCCACCCGGACAGCGCGGCGAGTGCGAGCACCCCGCCGGCCACGCACGCCAGCGCGGCGATCACATCCAGGAACGCGTTCCCGGCGCCGAACGAGGCCAGCGTGGTCAGCGCCACCCCGCCGGCCACCAGCGCCAGCCCGGTGCGCAACCAGGCCAGGGCGGTGCGCTCGTTCGCCAGGGAGAAGCGTGCATCCGGTTCGGTGCCCACCCCGTAGACCGAGCGCGGCCGGCGCTGGTCCACCTCGGCGTCGTCGGCAGCGCTCATCCGGCATCCACCCGGTCCAGCAGCACCGACCCGGTCTCCGGGCGGGCACCCTCGGGGGCGATGGTGACGGCATCGGCGAGCGCCGCACGGGCCCGGTCGATGCGTTCGGGGGTGTCGGTGTGCAACGTCATCAGCACCTGTCCGGCGCGCACCGGCGCCCCTGGCTTGGCGTGCAGCTGCACTCCGGCACCGGCCTGCACCCGCTCGTCCCGGCGGGTGCGACCGGCGCCGAGGCGCCAGGCGGCCAGCCCCACGGCGTAGGCGTCCAGGCCCACGAGGGTGCCGTCGGCCGGGGCGAGCACGTCCTCGGTGTGGGTGGCGGTGGGCAGCGGGGCGTCCGGGTCGCCGTCCTGGGCGCGGATCATCGCCCGCCAGGTGTCCATCGCCTGCCCCCCGGCCAGGTGCTCGGCCGGGTCCACGTCGGTGATCCCGCCGGCGGCGAGCATCTCCGCGGCCAGTGCCACGGTCAGTTCCACCACGTCCGGTGGTCCGCCGCCGGCGAGCACCTCGAGGGACTCGGCCACCTCCAGGGCGTTCCCGGCGGTCAGGCCGAGCGGGGTGGACATGTCGGTGATCAGGGCGGTGGTGGCCAGCCCGGCGTCGGTGCCCAGGTCGACCATGGTGCGCGCCAGCTCGCGGGCGTCGTCGATGGTCTTCATGAACGCTCCGGACCCCACCTTCACGTCCAGCACCAGCGCCCCGGTGCCCTCGGCGATCTTCTTGCTCATGATCGAGGCGGCGATCATCGGGATGGACTCCACGGTGCCGGTCACGTCCCGCAGGGCGTAGAGCTTGCGGTCGGCGGGAGCGAGCCCGGACCCGGCCTGGCAGATCACCGCGCCGACGGTGGCAAGTTGCTCGCGCATCTCGGCGTTGCTGAGCGCGGCGCGCCAACCGGGGATGGACTCCAGCTTGTCCAGGGTGCCGCCGGTGTGCCCCAGGCCGCGGCCGGAGAGCTGGGGCACGGCCAGCCCGAAGGAAGCCACCAGCGGCGCCAGCGGCAGGGTGATCTTGTCCCCCACCCCGCCGGTGGAGTGCTTGTCCACGCTCGGCCGGCCCAGGTCGGAGAAGTCCATCCGCTCCCCGGAGGCGATCATCGCTGCGGTCCACCGGGAGATCTCCGCCCGGTCCATCCCGCGCAGCAGGATCGCCATCGCCAGGGCGGACATCTGCTCCTCGGCGACCACCCCGCGGGTGTAGGCATCGACCACCCAGTCGATCTGGGCGGGGGTGAGGGCGGTGCCGTCGCGCTTGGCGATGATGACGTCGGTGGCATCGAAGGCTTCGCTCATGGCGTCAGCCTAACCGTGCCCACCGGCCGGGCCGGGTCTCTCCCGCCGGTCCTCGCTGCCGGTGACGGCGGAGCTCGCGTGGCTCCGGTCGGTCCCCTCGCGCACGGGTAGCGCCATACCGGCGGTGTCAGCTGGTGAGGTCATCGGCGCCGAACGCCTGCGGGAGCACCTCGGTCATCGGCAGCACTCCCTGCGGGGTCTGCACCAGCAGCGTGGGTCCGCCGTGCTCCCAGAGCAGCTGGCGGCACCGTCCGCACGGCATCAGCACCTCGCCCTGCCGGTCGCAGCAGGTGAACGCGACCAGCCGGCCGCCGCCGGAGCCGATCAGCGCCGAGACCAGGGAGCACTCGGCGCACAGGGTCAGCCCGTAGGAGGCGTTCTCCACGTTGCAGCCGACGACGACGTCCCCCCGGTCGGTCAGCGCTGCCGCGCCCACCGGGTAGTGGGAGTAGGGCACGTAGGCGTTGGCCATCGCCGTGCGGGCGGCAGTGCGCAGCCCCTCCCAGTCGACGGCGGAGGGCACCTCGGCGCTGGTCATCTCACCTCTCCCTGTCACGGGTATGGTTTGCCGTCCGCAGCCGGGGGCCGCACCCGCCCGACCAGGCCGGCCACGGCGAAGATGGTGGCCAGGTAGGGCAGCATCGACATCAGCTCGTAGTCCACCGGGGAGCCGATGTTGCGCAGCACCCGGTTCAGTGCGTCGGTGAACCCGAACAGCACCGCGGCGGCCAGCGCACCCTTGGGCGACCAGCGGCCGAGGATCATCGCGGCCAGGGCGATGTACCCGCGCCCGGCGGAGACCTCCTTGGTGAACGCCAGCCCGGCGGCCAGGAACGAGGCGCCGCCGAACCCGGCGACCGCCGAGCCGAGCACCACGGCCCTGTACCGGGTCCGGTTGACCTTGATGCCCACGGTGTCGGCGGCCTTCGGGTGCTCGCCCACGGACCGCAGCCGCAGGCCCCACCGGCTGCGGAACAGCATGTACTGCAGCACGAACACGGCCACGTACATGGCGTAGACGATCACCGTCTGGTTGAACAGCGCGTCGCCGATCACCGGGATGTCCGCCAGTCCGGGGATGCGCCAGGTGGGCAGCGGCGGCGGGGAGTTGAACTCCTGCGGGTTCTCGCTCAGCACGGTGGAGAACAGGTAGTTCGTCAGGCCCAGGACCAGCACGTTGACCACCACGCCGACGATGATCTGGTCCACCTTGTAGGTGATGGAGAAGACCGCGAGGATCAGCCCGACCAGGGCACCGGCGATCGGTGCGGCGACCAGGCCCACATAGGCGCTGCCGGTGATCGAGCCGGCGATGGCGCACAGGAACGCACCGGCGAGGAGCTGGCCCTCGATGGCGATGTTGATCACGCCGGCCCGTTCGCACAGCACTCCGGCGAACGCACCGAACACCAGCGGCACCGCCCAGGTCATGGTCAGCCCGAGCAGGAACGGCAGCCGCAGGGTCCCGGTGCTGGCGGACATCACCCAGACCAGGAACATCACCAGCACGAGGGCGCCGAAGGCCACCAGGTACCAGCGCCGGGGCTTGCGGGCGGCGGCCGCGGCGAACGCCGCCGCGGTGAGCGCGAACGTGCCCACCGCGCAGATGATCAGCACCAGCTGGGCGGGTGCGTGCCAGACCGGCCACTGCCAGGACGCGTCCGGTTCGGTGAACGCGAACTGGGCGATCGCCGTCTGGGGGGTGAACAGCACGAACGCGAACAGGGCGGCGACGCTGATCACCGCCAGGGTGATCGGGGTGCGCCAGGAGACCGTACCGAGCACGTCGGCACGGAGTAGCCCGCCGGGGCCGACGGGTCCGGGGGTACCGGCCATCACCGGGGCGCTCATGACGCCACCTCCACGGCACGCCGGCTGCCGGGCCGGCCGGGCAGGTGGAACATCGTGCGCACCAACGGCGGTGCGGCGATGAACAGCACGATCACCGCCTGGATCACCAGCACGATGTCGATCGGGGTCTGGGAGGCCGTCTGCATCAGCGGCGACCCGGCACGCAGCGCCCCGAACAGCAGCGAGGCGCCGACGATGCCGGCGGGTCTGTTCCGCCCGAGCAGGGCCACGGTGATCGCGTCGAAGCCGATCGACCCGGCCGAGGATGCGCGCAGGCTGTGGTCGGCACCGAGGATCTGTGCGGCGCCACCGAGGCCGGCGAGCAGCCCGGCGGTGACCATCACCATCACGAACACCAGGTTGACGTTGATCCCAGCGGTGCGGGCGGCGTCCATGTTCGCCCCGACGGCGCGGAACTTGAACCCCACGGTGGAGCGCTCCATCAGCCACCACACGCCCACGGCCGCCAGCAGGGCGAGCACGAAGCCCCAGTGCAGCCGGAACTGCGAGCCGAGCATCAGCGGCAGCCTGGCGGTGGCGTCCACCTCCGGGCTGATCGGACGGTTCGGCGCGCGGGCCAGGATGCTGGTGGTCAGCAGCCAGGTGATCAGCCAGGTGGCGATCCAGTTGAGCATGATCGTCACGATCACTTCGTTGGCGCCGGTGCGGGCCTTGAGCACACCGGCGATCGCCGCCCACAGCCCGCCGACCACGGCCGCGCCCACGAGGGCCACGATCACGTGCAGCACCACCGGCAGGTCCAGGGCGAAGCCGATCCAGGCGGCCATCGCCCCACCCATCAGCACCTGCCCCTGGGCACCGATGTTGAACAGCCCGGCGCGGAAGCCGATGCCCAG
>CAZMDO010000069.1:0-10905 GCA_964564445.1 uncultured Ruaniaceae bacterium
GCACCTGCCCCTGGGCACCGATGTTGAACAGCCCGGCGCGGAAGCCGATGCCCAGACCCAGGGCGGCGAACAGCAGCGGGGTGGCGGCGACCATGGTCTCGGTGATCGGCCGGATCATCCGCGCGCCGCTCGCCTCGAAGTCGAAGATCGCCCCGCGGAACAGGCTGATGTACGCGCCGGAGACGGCGCTCCACGCGGCACCGAGGGTGTCCCCGGGCCGGTCGAAGAAGTAGCTGACGCTGTCCCGTACCTCCGGGTCGGCGGCGATGATCAGCACGGCGGAGATCACCAGAGCCGCGACGATCGCCAGGAAGGTCAGCAGTGCCGAGGAGCGCGCGATCTCGTCCCAGGTGATCCGGGGCCGGGTCGGGGTCTCGGTCGGCTGCTGCGAGGTCTCAGTCATCGCCTGCCTCCTCACCGGTGACGCCGGCCATCATCATGCCCAGGGTGTCGCGGTCGGTGTCGGCGCCGACGATGCCGACCACCTTCCCGCGGTACATCACGGCGATCCGGTCGGCCAGGCCCATCACCTCGTCCAGCTCGGTGGAGACGATCAGCACCGGCACGCCGGCGTCCCGCTCCTCGATGATCCGGCGGTGCACGAACTCGATCGAGCCCACGTCCAGCCCGCGGGTGGGCTGGGAGGCGATCAGCAGCCGCAGCGAACGGGACATCTCCCGGGCGAGCACGACCTTCTGCTGGTTGCCGCCGGAGAGGTTGCCGGCGAGGGTGTCCACGGAGGCGGCGCGCACGTCGAAGGCTCCTGCGTACTCCTCCGCCTTGGCGCGGGCGTGGTCGAGCTGCAGCGCCAGCCCGCGGGCGTAGGGCGGGCGGTCGTGCTGGTCCAGGAGGAAGTTCTCCAGGATGGTGAAGGAAGCGATCAGCCCGTCCTTGCTGCGGTCCTCGGGCACGAAGCCCACCCCGGCGTCGAGCACACCGCGCACGGTGCGCCCGACCAGCTCGGTGCCGTCGAGCTGCACCGACCCGGTACCGACCTCGCGCAGCCCGAGGATCGCCTCGGCCAGCTCGGACTGGCCGTTGCCCTGCACGCCGGCGATGGCCAGCACCTCCCCGCCCCGGACGGTGAAGCTGACATCGTCCACGACCTTGGTGCCGGCGGCATTCAGCACGGTCAGGCCGTCCACCTCGAGCCGGTGGTCGTTCGGCTCCGCGGGGTTCTTCTGCACCCCGAGCACCACGTCCCGGCCGACCATCAGGGAGGCGAGCTCGGCCTGGGACGCGCTCGGCTCCGCGGTGGCAACCACCTTCCCCCGGCGGATCACGGTGATCTCGTCGGCGGCGGCCTGCACCTCGCGCAGCTTGTGCGTGATGAACACCACGGCGGTGCCGGCCTCGGCCAGGCTGCGCATGATGGCCATCAGCTCGTCGGTCTCCTGCGGGGTGAGCACCGCGGTCGGCTCGTCCAGGATCAGCACCTCCGCCTGCCGGGAGAGCGCCTTGATGATCTCCACCCGCTGCTGCACGCCCACCGGGAGGTCCTCCACGCGGGCGTCGGGGTCCACGTCGAAACCGAACTTCTCCGACAGCGAGCGCACCAGCTCGCGCGCCTGGCTGAGGTTGATGATGCCCAGCGGTCCGGTGGGCTCGTGCCCGAGCACCACGTTCTCCGCCACGGTGAACACCGGCACGAGCATGAAGTGCTGGTGCACCATGCCGATCCCGGCGGCCATCGCCTCGCCCGGGCCGGCGAACTCCACGACCTCCCCGTCCACGAGGATCTGGCCCTCGTCCGGGGTGTACAGGCCGTACAGCACGTTCATCAACGTGGACTTGCCGGCACCGTTCTCCCCGAGCAGTGCGTGGATGCGGCCGGGCTCGACGAGCAGGTCGATCCGGTCGTTGGCAACCAGCTCACCGAAGCGTTTGGTGATGCCGCGTAGCTCGAGTCTCACACCTGGTCCTTCGTCGTCCGTGCCCTGGCGTCACGCCGGTGCCGGCCCACCGGAGCGGGCCGGCACCGGCGCCTGCGTCAGTTCGCGCTCGGCGAGTCGATGACGAGGTCGCCGGCGATGATCTGCGCCTTGAGGTCCTCGATCTCGCTCTTCAGCTCGTCCGGCACCTGGTCCTCGAAGTCGTGGAACGGTGCCAGCGAGACACCGCCGTTCTCCAGGGTGCCGACGTACGGCTCGGAGGTGAACTCCCCGTTCACCGAGGCCTCGATGGTGTCGAACACCGCGTTGGCGATGCCCTTCATCACCGAGGTGAGGATCAGGGACTTGAACTCCGCGTTCGCCGGCTGCTCGAAGCCGTCGGAGTCCACCCAGATCACCGAGACGCCGTCGTGCTCGGACGCGGCGCGCAGCGAGCCGGCGCCGACCGGCCCGGCAACGGGCAGGATGATGTCGGCGCCGTCGGCGATGAACTGCTGGGTGGTGCTGTAGCCGGCCTCGGTGTTGGAGAAGTCGCCGGTGAAGGAGCCGTCCTGGGCGTCCTTGTCCCAGCCGAGGACCTGCACGTCGGTGCCGTGCGCCTCGTTGTAGGCGGCGACACCGTCGGTGAAGCCGTCCATGAAGATGGTCACCGAGGGCAGCGCCTGGCCGCCGTAGGTGGCCACGGTGCCGGTCTGGGTCATCCCGCCGGCCAGGTAGCCGGCCAGGAACGCGGCCTCCTGGGTGTTGAACAGCAGCGGCTTGGCGTTCTCGTAGGTGACCGGGTTGAACTCGGCGTCGGAGAACGCGGAGTCGATGAGGGCGAAGTGCATGTCCGGGTTCGCCTCGGCGGCGGCCTGGATGGTGTCCTCCAGGTTGAAGCCGACGCCGATGGTCAACGAGCAGCCCGCCTGGACCATCGCGTCCACGTTGCCCTGGTACTGGCCCGGGTCGGTGGACTCCGCGTCCCGGACCGAGACACCCAGCTCGTCCTTGGCGCGCATCAGACCGTTGAAGCCGGACTCGTTGAACGAAGCGTCGTCCCAGCCGCCCTCGTCGGAGACCATGCAGGCGAGGAAGTCGCTGTTGTCGCCACTGCCCTCCGCCTCGGTCTCAGTACCGGTTCCGGTGCTGGTGGGCTCCTCCTCGGGCGCGGATCCGCACGCCGCCAGTGTCAGTGCTGCTGCGGCCACGAGGGCCGCGGGGATCGACTTCTTCACGTCGCACTCCTCAGGTTTCGGTGCCGTCGTCGGCTGAGATGACCCTAGACCTTCGCCACCCCGTCTGTGTCGCATGCTGAGACGGACCGGCGAGTTGTTACCGAACTGGTACCTGCCAACAGCTGGCCGAGATCGGGGTCAGCTGTGCAGGTCGCGGCCGGCGTCCGCAGCCACCTGGGCGAGGAACCGGGCACCGACCCCGATGGCGCCCTCGTCGACGATCAGGTCCGGTCGGTGCAGGTCGTAGGGGCGCCCGCCGGGGCTGCGCACGCCGAGCCGGGCCATCGCCCCGATGGTCCGGGTCAGGTACCAGCCGAAGTCCTCCCCGCCGAGGGACTGCTCGGTGAGCACGAGGGCGTCCGGGCCGAGCACGGTACGGGCCGCCTGGTCCAGGATCCGGGTGCAGTCCTCGTCGTTGTCCACCGGCGGCACGCCGCGCACCAGGTTCACCTCCGCCTCCACCCCGGTGGGGGCGACCACCTGGGTGATCAGGTCCTCCAGCAGCGTCTCGGCCTTCTCCCGGGTGCGCGCGTCCAGGCAGCGCAGCGTGCCGGTGATGGTGCCCGTGGTGGGGATGGCGTTCGGGGCGGACCCGGCGCGCACGCTGCCCCAGGTGAGGTTCACCCCCGCGCGCGGGTCCAGCCGGCGGCCGAGCAGCGCGGGGGTGGCGGTGGCCACCAGGCCGAGGGCGTAGACCACGTCCCCGGTCAGGTGCGGGCGGGAGGTGTGCCCGCCGTCGGAGGAGAGGGTGACGGTGACGGTGTCAGAAGCCGAGGTGATCGGCCCGATCCGGGTGCCCACCTGCCCCACGGTCACCTTCGGGTCGCAGTGCACGGCGAAGATGCGGTCCACGTCCTCCAGCACCCCGGTGTCCAGCAGGTCCAGCGCCCCGCCGGGCTGGATCTCCTCGGCCGGCTGGAAGATCAGCCGGACCGCAGAGTGCAGCGCGCCGCGGCGGGCCAGCTCGGCCAGCACGAGCCCGGCACCGAGCACCACAGTGGTGTGCACGTCGTGCCCGCAGGCGTGGCTCACCCCGGGCACGGTGGAGGAGAACGGCAGGCCGGTGTCCTCCTGCAGGGGTAGGGCGTCCAGGTCGGCGCGCAGCGCCACCCGCCGCAGCCGGCGGGTGGCGGGACCGGGCTCGGTGGCCGGGTCGATGTCGGCGGCCAGCCCGGTCGGGGAGAACCGGTGCACCTTCAGCCCGGCGGCCTGCAGCCGCTCGGCGACCTTTGCTGTGGTGCGGTGCTCGTTGAAGCCCAGCTCCGGGTGGGCGTGCAGGTCCCGCCGGAAGTCGACCAGCTCGGCGAGCAGGCCGTCGGTGAGGGTGTTGATCTGGGCGGTCAGGTCGGTGGAGGTGAGCACCCTGTGAGGTTACCGCTGGCAGCGCACCGGCCAGCGCGGTCAGCTCTTCCGGTTGTAGATGAACATCGAGATCGGGCCGAACACCGCCACCAGCACCACGCAGTACAGCAGCACCGTGGCCACCGACCCGGCCTGGAAGGACCCGGCCATCAGCTCGCGGATGCTGGTCACCACCACCGAGACCGGGTTCACGTCCACCACCGGCTCCAGCCAGCTGGGCATGGTGCGCGGGTCCACGAAGATGTTCGAGGCGAACGTCAGCGGCATCAGGATGAACATCGAGATGCCCATCGCGGCCTGCTCGGTGCGCACCGCCAGGGAGATCACCGTCCACACCCAGGACAGGCTGAAACTGAACACCAGGAGCAGGGCGAACGCGACCAGCACACCCAGCGCTCCGCCGTCGGGCCGGAAGCCCATCACGAACCCGACGGCCAGGATGATCACCCCGGCCAGGGTGTACCGCACCTGGTCCCCCAGCAGCGCCCCGACCAGCTGCGCCGGACGCCACACCGGCAGCGAGCGGAACCGGTCGAACACCCCCTTGGAGATGTCCCGGTTCAGGGTGAGCCCGGTGTACATGGTGATCATGATCAGCGTCTGCACGAAGATCCCGGGGATCAGCCACTGCACGTACCCGTCCACGCTCCCGGCGATCGCACCGCCGAAGATGTAGGTGAACATCACCGTCATCATGATCGGGAAGATGGTCACGTCGAAGAGTTGCTCCGGCACGTGCTTGATCTTCAGCAGCGCCCGCCAGCCGTAGGTCAGCGACGCCGACAGCGGTCCGGCCCGGCGGGGACGGGTGCCGGCGGGTGCCAGCACCCCGGCGATCCGTTCGGTGTGCACCGCGGCGGTGCCGCCCGGCTCCTCGGTGGTCTCCACGGTGCTCATCGGGCACCTGCCTTCGTCTCGTCGCGGGTCTGCTGACCGCCGCCGTCGTCGGCGGGGCTGCCGGTGAGGGTGAGGAACACCTCGTCCAGGCTGGGCTGGCCCAGGGAGAAGGTCTCGATGCCGAGCCCCTCCGCCTCCAGGGCGGCCAGCGCGGCGGCGGCCCGGGCGGTCTGGTCCACCCGGGCGGTGAGCGCGCTCGGGTCGGACTCCCGGTGCACCTCGGCGGCGAGCACCTCGGCGAGCACCCGCGCGGCGTCCTCCCGCCGCTCCGGCTCCAGCACCCGCACGGTCAGCGCCCCGGACCCGACCTGGGCCTTCAGCGACCCCGGGGTGCCCTCGGCGATCACGGTGCCGTGGTCGATCACCGCCAGCCGGTCGGCCAGCTGGTCGGCCTCCTCCAGGTACTGGGTGGTGAGCAGGATCGTGGTGCCGCCGGCCACCAGGGTGCGGATGATGTCCCACACCTGGTTCCGGCTGCGCGGGTCGATGCCGGTGGTCGGCTCGTCCAGGAACATCAGCTCCGGGGTGACGATCAGCGAGCCGGCGATGTCCAGCCGGCGGCGCATCCCGCCGGAGTACTTCTTCACCTGCTTGTCCGCCGCCTCCGACAACCCGAACGCCGCCAGCAGGTCCATCCCGCGGCTGCGGGCGGCGCGGGAGGAGAGGCCGAGCAGGCGGCCGAGCAGCACCAGGTTCTCGATGCCGGTCAGGTCCTCGTCCAGGGAGGCGAACTGGCCGGTGAGGGCGATCTTCTCCCGGATCACCTTCGCCTCGGTGAGCACGTCGTGGCCGAGCACCCGCGCCTCGCCGGCGTCCGGGCGCAGCAGCGTGGCGAGCATCCGGATCACGGTGGTCTTCCCGGCACCGTTGGGGCCGAGGAAACCGTAGATGCCGCCGCTGCGCACGGTCAGGTCTACCCCGTCGACGGCGCGGGTGGACCCGAAGGTCTTCACCAGGCCTGACGTCTCGATGGCGATCTCGGGCACGCCCATGCGTGGTCCTCTCCGGCTGCGCGGTCGGTGGGGCTGCCGCGGGGTGCACGGCGGCAGGGCACCACTAGAGCACGGCAGGTGCCGGTGCGGCCATCGCTTTTCGCCGACGGCGTAGCCTCCCGTGCGCACCCGTCGTCGGAGGTTCGATCGTCGCACCGAGGTGCGATTCTTTCACCTCGGTGCGCCAGAAGTACCTCCGTGCCGGTGGATGGCGCGGGGGCGGGGGGATGGCGTCCGAGCGGTCAGAGCAGGTGGACGCCCGCTGGGTCCTCGGCGAGCGTGGCCACCACGTCCTTGACCTGCTGGGCCGCTTCGGTGGTGGTCACCAGCAGGGCGTCGGGGGTGTCCACCACGACGGCGCCCGGTAGCCCGAGCAGCACCACCCGCCGGTCCGAGCCGGTCACCACGAGCGCCCCGGGTGAGCCGGTGACCAGGGCGAGCTGCTGCTCGCCCAGCACACGGGCGCCGTCGCCCTCCTGGCCCGGCGCGGGCGGCAGCAGGTGGGCCAGGGAGCGCCAGTCGCCCACGTCGTCCCAGCCGAGGTCGGCGGGCACCACCGCCACCCCGCCGCTGGCAGCCACCGGTTCGGCGATCGCGTGGTCGATGGCGATCCGGGTGAGCGCCTCCCACTCGGCGGCCACCACCTGCTGGCGGTCCGTGGTGTCCCAGGCGGCGGCGATGGTGCGCAGCCCGGTGGCCAGCGCCGGCTGCAGGCGGTCCAGGTGGGCGAGCAGCACCCGGGTGCGGACCACGAACATGCCCGCGTTCCACCGGTAGCCGCCGGTGGCCAGGTAGGCGGCGGCGGTGTCGGCGTCGGGCTTCTCGGTGAAGCCGAGCACCTGGTGAGCACCGGGCACCCCGGCCACCTCCTCGCCCTGGTGGATGTAGCCGAACGCGGTGGCCGGCCCGGTCGGCTCGATGCCGATGGTGGCCACGTAGTCCGCGCGGGCAGCCCGGACCGCGGTGCGCACGGCGGCGGCGAAGGCTGCCCGGTCGGTGATCACGTGGTCGGCGGCGAAGGAGCCGATCACCACGTCCTGGTCGGGGTGGCGGGCCTCGAGCACGGCGGCGGCGAGCCCGATGGCGACCATCGAGTCCCGCGGGGAGGGTTCGGTGAGCAGGTTCCCGGCCGGCAGGTCCGGCAGCTGCTCGGCCACAGCGGCGGCGTGCGCGGTGCCGGTGACCACCAGCTGGGCGTCGGTCAGGTCGGCCAGCCGGTCCCAGGTGGCCTGCAGCAGGGTACGGCCGCTGCCGGTGAGGTCGTGCAGGAACTTCGGCGAGCTGCGCCGGGACAGCGGCCACAGCCGGGTACCGGCGCCGCCGGCAGGGATCACGGCGTAGAAGGTCTGGCGCATCCGGCCAGCGTAGCCAGGCTCAGGCGTGGCGGGCGCCGACCCACTTGCGCCGCACCCAGCCGATCAGACCGCCCCAGTACGGCGGCGGGGGCGGCGGCTCCTCGGCCTGCACCTGCCCGGTGATCGGGTCGTGCCGCCAGGTCAGGGTCTGCGGATCGGACATGGTGACGTAGTTCGGCGTCTCGTCGCTGTGGGTGATCCAGTCGTCCTCGACCACCGGGCGCGCCGGCGGGTTGGCCATCCAGGCGGCCGTCATCAGGGTGATCCGGACCAGGAAGTTCACCCAGAGCAGCAGCACACCGAGGGCCGCCGACCCCTGGAACAACGGGTTGTCCGAGACGCTGCCGACCGCCGTGGTCCCCAGGTAGCGCAGCACCCCGGAACCGATCCCGGCGATCAGGGCGCCGACCCACAGGTCACGCCGCGGCGGGCGCACCCCGGCGAGCACCCGGTAGACCCACACGAACACGAGCATGTCCACCACCAGCGGCACCAGCAGGCCGAGGATCCGCAGCAGCCACCGGCCGCCGGTGCTGTCCTGGAGGTCCACCAGGGAGAGCACCCACTCCCCCGCGGTGCCGGCGGCCACCCCGAGCACTGTGGTGAGGAGCACGGAGATGGCCAGACCGATGAAGCCGAGGAAGTCGCGGAGCTTGCCCATCACCGGGCTCACGTCCGGAGCCAGCAGGCCGAACATCGCCCGCACCGCGTTGCGCAGGTTGCGCGGCACCCGGGTGGCGGTGTTCAGCAGCACGAGCACGGCGACGATGCCGGCGATCCCGGTGCCGCCGGAGGGTTTCAGGCTCTCCGGCGGGATCTGGCCCTCGCCGGTGCCGATCAGGTCCATCGGCATGGCGCCGTTGATGGTCTCGATCACCTGGTCGCGCAGCTCGAGGTTGTCGCCGATCACCAGCATGAACGCGGAGAAGCCGATCACCAGGGCCGCGAAGATGGAGAACAGGGCGGAGAACGCGATCCCGCCGGAGAGCATGGCGCCGTTGGCCACCCCGTAGCGGGCGAGCATGCGGGCCACCCGGGTGCTCTTCCACCAGTCCATCAGTGCCTTGATCCGGTCTCCCATGGCCACCAATATGTCGAAACCCGGCCTGGAGCGCACGTCCCCGGCGTGCCTCAGGAGGTCAGGGCGAAGTCCACCGTGTCCCGCCACACCCCGTCGGCTCCCCGGAAGTAGAGGGAGAAGTGCACCACCGGGAACACCGCGTCGAACTCGCCCATGGCGCGGGCCGCGCGGTCCAGGGTGGCCTCGTCGAGCTCGTGGGCGATGGTCACGTGCGGGTGGTAGGGGAAGCGCAGCTGCTGGGCGAGCACGTCGTCGTTGACCGCCTGCTGCAGCCGGCGGCACTCGGCCACGCCGGCCTGCAGCTGCACAAAGACCACCGGGGAGACCGGCCGGAACGAGCCGGTACCGGCGAGCTCGACGATGAACGGGCTGTGCGCTGCCGCGACCTGCGCGAGATGCTCCTCCACACGGGCGATGTCCTCGTCGCACACCCGGGTGGGCGGCAGCAGGGTGATGTGCGGGGGCACCGCGTGCGCGAGCGGGTCCCCGGCCTCCACCCGGGCGCGGGTGAGCCGGGCCGCATACGGTTCCGGGATCGGGATGGAGACGCCCACGAGCACGCCGGCGCCCGGCGTGCCGCGCTGCGTGCGCGAAGCCCCCTGCCGCAGCTCGGTCATCGGCACCCTCGGCCGCGCGGCAGTGTCTGCGGGTACTCCATCGTCGTATTGTGCCTCACCCCCGCGGGATGCGGGCACCACCCGGCTGTTAAGATCTGAGTGTTTGCGTGCGAAGTTGTGACATACTGCTGGCGTGTCCACAGAGCCTGAGCTGAGCACCAGCGCCGTCCGCCGCACCCGCACCCACCTGGCCGACGGCCGCGAGCTCTTCTACTACGACGACTCCGAGCCGTACGTCTCCGGCGGGGCCACCCGCCGCCTGGACGACCCGCGCCCGCTGCCGGACCGGTTCGCACCGGTGGTCGGCGCCGACGGTACCGAGCAGCCGGTCACCGGCCCGCAGATGCGCTACGACGTGCTCACCGGCGAGTGGATCCCGATGGCCACGCACCGGATGAACCGCACCTTCCTGCCCGGGCCGGACACCAACCCGCTCGCCCCGGCCCGGCCGGGCGCCGCCTACACCGACGGGGAGATCCCGGACACCGACTACGACGTGGTGGTGTTCGAGAACCGGTTCCCCTCGCTGCTGCGGGTGCCCGGGGCGGACGAGGCGACCGGCTACGTCGATGACACCGAGCTGTGGCCGGTGCGACCCGCCGTCGGGCGGTGCGAGGTGATCTGCTTCTCCCCGGACGCCCACGCCTCGCTGAGCACGGTCACCCCGCAGCGGATGCGCACCATCGTGGAGGCGTGGGCGGACCGCACCCGGGCACTGAGCGCGCTGCCCGGGGTGGCGCAGGTGTACTGCTTCGAGAACCGCGGCGAGGAGATCGGGGTGACGCTGCACCACCCGCACGGGCAGATCTACGCCTACCCGATGGTCACCCCGCGCACGGAGCAGATGCTCCGCCAGGCGGTGGCGCACCGCCAGCACACCGGGCGCAACCTGCTGCGGGACGTGCTCGAGGCCGAGCTGGCCTCCGGACGGCGGATCGTGGCCGAGTCCGAGCACTGGGTCGCCTACGTGCCGGCGGCGGCCCGCTGGCCGGTCGAGGTGCACGTGGCCCCGCGCCGGGACGTGCCGGACCTGGTGGCCACCACCGACGCCGAACGCACCGACTTCGCCGGCCTGTACCTGGACCTGCTGCGCCGGCTGGACCGCTTCTTCGTGGCCACCGACGGCACGCCGATGCCGCTGCCGTACATCTCCGGCTGGCACCAGGCCCCCGTGCGCGCCGGCCGGGACGACCTGCGGCTGCACCTGCAGCTGTTCTCCATCCGACGGGCGCCGGGCAAGCTGAAGTACCTGGCCGGGTCGGAGTCCGGGATGGGAGCCTGGATCTCCGACACCAGCCCGGAGAAGATCGCCGACCGGTTGAACGAGGTGCAGTGACCATGCTGGAGGCCTGGGACGAGGCCGAGGGTGCCCGCCGGGCCCGGGCCCTGTTCGCCACGACGTTCGAGGGCGCACCGGACGGGGTGTGGTCCGCCCCGGGCCGGGTGAACCTCATCGGTGAGCACACCGACTACAACGGCGGCCTGTGCCTGC
>CAZMDO010000070.1:0-10771 GCA_964564445.1 uncultured Ruaniaceae bacterium
TCCACAGTACCCGAACAACCGTTCTAGCCGGGGAGGCAAGCACCGACACGCCGGGCGCGTCGCCCCTGGATGCGTGTACGCCCGACGCACGACTTCCGACCCATCGCGGGTCGAGCACCTCGGACACCTTGCCCAAGTGCCGTCCGACTGCCACCTTGACCGCCGAGGAGCGCTGACATACTGTTACAGAAAAGCATTTCTATCGACCCTGGAGCGGAGCAGTGCATGGACCTCAAATTGGTGAAACCACCAAGTTCCGAGGCAGAGCTCGAGGAGTTACTCTCGCGCCCCACGCAAGCAGCCACGGAGCAACTCAGCATGCTCGCTGGCCCCTTGGTCCTACTCGGTGGCGGGGGCAAGGTCGGCCCCTCTCTCGCTCTGATGGCCCGGCGTGCGCTTGACGCCGCTGGCTCGGATCGGAAGGTCATCAGCATCTCTCGATGGTCTGACCAGCGCGCGGCCGACCTACTACGTGCCGCGGGCATCGAAGTCGTAAGCGCAGACCTGTCGCGCCCGGAGCAGTGGGAGCACCTACCTGACGCGGGCGCGGTCGTGTATCTGCTCGGCCACAAGTTCGGCAGCGAATCGACACCCTCAGCGACCTGGTGGACGAACGCCGTCACACCTGGGTTCTGCGCTTCGCGATACCGCGGCGTGCCGACCGTTGTGTATTCGACCGGCAATGTCTACGGACTCAAGGAGACCAGCAGCGGCGGTAGCGTCGAGACCGACGAGGTCGCGCCTGTCGGCACCTACGCCCAGTCCTGCTCGGCGCGCGAGCAGGTATTCCTTCAGGGCGCCCACATGTGGAATACACCAACGGTGATCTATCGCCTCAACTACGCCGTCGAGTTGCGCTATGGCGTGATCGCGGACATCGCCTCGGCGCTCGCGGCGGGCGAGGAGATCGACCTGACGATGCCTGCGGTCAACGTGCTCTGGCAGGGCGATTCGAATGACTGGACCTTGAGAGCCTTGGCATTGGCGGACGTAGACCCAGTCATCCTAAATGTCACCGGCCCCGAGACACTCTCCGTCCGTTGGATGGCGGAACAACTCGCGCAGCGTGGTGGCTGGCATGCCCGGTTCAGGGGGGCAGAATCGTCGACGGCGTTCCTCAGCAACGCGAGCAAGGCTCACGCGCTCTTCGGCTACCCGAGCGTGCCGCCTCACCAGTTGGTCGACTGGGTGGCTGCATGGACGGGCGGCGGCGGACGGTCGCTCGGCAAGCCGACGAAGTTCCAGCAGCGCGATGGGAGCTTCTAGTGGGCCTCGATGGTCACGCGATCCTTGGTGCTGGCCCGCTCGTGATCCCAGCGCATCCGTTAGCAGTCGACGACACCGGTCGTCCTGACTGGGTCTCACAGCGGGTACTCACTCAGTACTACCTCGCGGCCGGCGTCAGCGGACTCGCGGTTGGAGTCCACACGACGCAGTTCGATGTGCACGACCACCCCAACATGCTGCGAGCCACGCTGCAAGAAGCCTCCGCGGTCGTCGACGCTCATCCGATACCTGTCACCCTCATCGCTGGCGTGTGCGGCGACGTGGCACAGTCTGTTGCCGAGGCTGAGCTCGCGGCTGAACTCGGATACAGTGCTGTGCTGCTCAGTTCGTATGGCACTGCTGATCACTCCCCTGCCTCCAGTCTGGAACGGGCACGGAGAACTGCCGAGGTCCTGCCAGTCATTGGCTTCTACATGCAGGAAAGCGTCGGCGGTCGGTTCCTCCCGGAGGACTACTGGCGAGACCTGTTCGCGATCGACCGTGTGGTGGGGGTCAAGATCGCCCCATTCGACCGATACCGCACGCGAGACGTCCTGGCAGCTCTGGTCGCCTCGGACCGCTGGGACGAAGTTGTGGTCGTCACGGGGAACGACGACGCGATCGTGTCCGACCTCGTCACGCCGTTCCGCTATCGGCGAGGTAGTGAGAGCCGGACGCTCTGGTTCGCCGGCGGGCTGCTCGGACAGTGGGCAATCGGCACAAGGGCAGCGGTAGCGATGACCCACAGAGCGCATCGGGAACGGGGGATCGGTGTACCTGAAGACCTGCTGGCCCAAGGCGCAGAACTTGTTACTGTCAATCGCGCTGTGTTCGATCCAGATAACGGGTTCGCAGGAGCCGTGGCCGGCATCAACGAGATGCTCCGCCTCCAAGGACTGATCCGATCAGGTCGGTGTCTCAATCCACGTGAGCGTCTCTCACCTGGTCAGGCCCAGCAGATCGCGGAGGTGCGCGCACGGTACCCCGAACTACTTGACGAGGCCTTCATCTCGGAGCACCTTCACGAGTGGCGCAGCGCCGCGATCTGAGCTTCGGACGCAACTACCTTACCGACCCGCTCGACATCGATTGGACGCACAGTCGGGCGGGTCGCTTGCAAGGGATTGCAAGCGACCCGCCCTCTCAGTCCCACCTACTCGCGCACAAGCACCACGTGCTCGGCAGAGGTGCTTCCGAACCTATTGGCAAACTCGACCATGAACGTGTGCTCACCAACGTCCAGGCCCGCGAGATCGACGGCTATCGATTGCTCGGCCGGCGTACTAGGCGCCAGCGGGCCTGCGGCGATCTCCTGTCCGTCCTGCAGCACGCGATAGGACGTACCATTGGTACCCCACCACATGCTCGCTGTAAGCTGCAGGTTTCCGTCACCATCCCAGTTGTCATCCGTGATCTGCAGCGCTCCCGGTGCGGCTTGCGTGACCGTCACTACCAACGGCTCGCACTCAGCACTGCCGCCGGGTCCACGCACCTTGCATCCGAAGGTGTGCTGACCGTTGGCTAGTCCGTCGATGTCGATCTGGGTGTGCTGATCTGTGCCCGGATCAAGCGTTACGACGCCCAGTGAGTCGCCGTCCCGGAACAGCTCGACCGTCTGCGCAGGCTCACCCCACCAAAGGTCGTACATCAGACTGAAGTAGCCGTCTCGGACGCCACTCCAGCCGAATGTGCTCGACAGTGTGCCGACCGTTGGGGCAGCGAAGGTCGGGCTGACGTCGATCAGGTCGCGTCCGTTTACGTTAAGGATCGAGGGCGCCAGCATCTGCTCGCCGTTGACGAACCGGAAGGCGGGTTCACGCTCAATAGTGTCGGTACCGATGCTGAGCTCAGTCCCGTCGACAGTGGTCACCGACACGGTGCGGATGGCGCCTTCTTGGCCCGACTCCACAGGTGCCGCGGCGACGTCGGCGGCCAGCTCTCGTGCGGCAGCATCGGTCCGGCAGTCGGCAGCCTGCAGGTAGAAGCCGACAGGTGCGGAGGTCGCCGTGAGCCGCGTTGACGTCTCGGAGGCGAATTGTGTGATCTGCAGCCGCGCCACGCCGTGCTCCTGTCCAGTGGCATCCATGACGAGAGCCGCGTGCGGCACATAGCCGTCTATCCCTTCCGCGCCGAGTACGCGAATCACGCCGCAGGCGTCGTCCACGCGGACCAGCAGGGTCGAAGTCGTAGTCGC
The DNA here is from genome assembly GCA_964564445.1 of uncultured Ruaniaceae bacterium. Lineage (GTDB taxonomy): Bacteria > Actinomycetota > Actinomycetes > Actinomycetales > Beutenbergiaceae > Ruania. The sequence goes on from CAZMDO010000070.1 coordinate 3,461, forward strand.
GGCGATCTCACCCACCGTGCCAGTGTCGACCTCAGCACCGTCGAGCAGCACCAGGTCGGCATCGGCTGGTACCACGACGTTGGTGCTGTAGTTCGGCACTCGCTGCCCGGCGGGATTGAGATCGAGCTGGGTGAGCAGGGCACCTTTGTGCTGCGCCGTCGTCGGGAAGAGCGGCGCGTGCAGGGGCGCCGACCCGGGGTAGTCGAGCCCGTATGGGTCGGTGTTCCAGACCGGTGCGATCGAGATGTGCGCCGTCGTCCGATCTCCGGCGAGGTCCATGGCAATCGGCTTGTCGTAGGGAGTCGGACCTCCGGCCCCCGGGATGACGTTCGTGAACGTCTCGCTGGTCGAGCCGAGCGCCCAGTTCGGGGTTACGTATGTGTAGCGGTCCAAGTCTCGGTCCGGGTCCGTCTTGGCCTGGACCACCTTGTACGGCTCGAACGCCAGCGTGCGCTGCTGTTGGCTCGGGTGGTAGATGTGCTCACCCCAGTACGCCTGGATGACCTGGTAGTTGTACGTCGTGTAAGCAGCGAGCAGGGGCATGTCCTGCCACCCCTCGGTGCTGAGGAAGTACGCCGACGGTCCCGTGCCTCGGAGGAAGTCGTAGTCGCGCGAGTGCGAACCAGCAAGTACCTCGCGGCCTGGGAAGTAGTTGGCGGCCATATCCCACCAGAATACGTCGAGTGCCCAGGTGAACTCCTCGCGCACGGCTTCATCGGCCAGGTAGCTGTGGCCCATCATCAGCGCACCGAGGTCGATGCCGTAGTACACGGGCGAGTTGTACTCGCGGATGCCCCACTGCTTGGTGTAGGCGACCCAGTCGCGGAAGTTGGCGAGTCCGAGGTCATAGAGCTCATCATCACCGGTGGCCTGGCCGATGAGGATCATGTGAACGTCGCGGATAAGCCGCGCGTTGGTGTAGCCGAGTTGGGCATGCGGCTCGTCGGCGGTCACCCAGGACGCGACCCGCGCGCGCTCCCTGAGAAGAGCCTGCTGGTCTGCAGGGAGCAGGTCGATGTCGTCCGAGTTGAGGATTCCAGCCAACATCAGTGACGTGAACGAGGTCGAGTTGATCTCCGAGTCCGAACTGTTGCGCACTCCCACCGACACGCCTTCGCCCGCCGTCGCGAGCTGCCACCGCCCAAGCACGCTCGTATCGCCCTTGAGGTCGCTGTTGGATAGAGCGAATGTGTCGAACGAGAGCTTGACTGGCAACTGAACCACCGGCCGCCGCTCGTACAGGCGCACAGCGACGGTCGCCTGGGTCTTCCCGGCGAGAACCGCATCGAGGTCCACCGAAAGCGAGCGCCACGTGCCGTCGAAGGTGTTCGCCTGCTCCTGCCAGGCGACCTCGCCGTCCACCAGCACCTGCAGCAGGTGGTATCCGGCGCTGCCATATGGATAGTCGCTGCGCTGCCGCCACGAGAGCGTGTGGTCACCCTCCGTGAGGTCCACCTGCTGCGAGAACTCTGCATAACTCCCGGTCGTAGTCCTGGTGTAGTACGGGATCTCGAGTTGCAGGCACTCCAACCCGTACCAGCAACCTGCCCAGATCCGCGACGCGAACTGACCATATGCCGGCGACGTGGGATCCATGTCCTGGTGGTCGAGGATGATCTGCATCGCCTCCCACGCCTGCACCGGGTCGCGATCCTCGCGCAGCTCTGCGGCCACCACCGAGGCAAGGCTTCGGGAACTGATCGTGGTGTTCGATCGGTCCCACATCCCTTCCTGGGTCGCGTGGACTGCGTCGAGGAGGCCTTCGCGGTGGACGTCAAGCCGGTTCTGCCAACTGTCGGTACTCGTCGCGGGATCCGCGCTCGCCGGCGACGCCAGCATCGCGATCGTGGTGATCGCCGCCAGCGCCGAGGCGACCACGCGCCGTCGGGTGGTTCTCATCGGTCTCTCCTCAATATCTTCCGGAACTACTTCTAACCCCGGCTCGGTGGCCGGCCTCACAGTCGTTCTGAGCGCTCGATCCGCCAGGCGAGCTCTAGTGCAGTGATCGCCGCATCCGGACCGACGGCGGGGCCACGCCCGTCGCGGATCCGCCGGGCGACCTCGGCGTACTGCCGCGACAGCGCGGCAGCGGTGTCACAGGAACGCACGGTCTCGATCGGGTCACCGTCGGGAGCGCTCACCACCAGGTCGCGGTCGTACAGGACCGCGCCCGCGGCATCACCCCTTACCTCGATCCGCAGCGGCTCTCCAGGTTGTGCGGCGAGCGTCATCTCGATCGTCGCCAGCACGCCTGCCGCGAATCGCACGACCCCGACACACGATTCGGCGACGTCCACACCCGGATACCGGGAGGCAGTCCGAATTCCCTTGGATTCGACGGGGGCGCCGAAAAGCCACACCAGGAGATCGACCGCGTGCATGCCGTGATTGAGCAGGTTGCCACCGCCATGGGCGTTCGAGCCACGCCAGCCACGGAAGTAGTCGGCTTCACGCCAGGTCGCCCCGGTACAGTTCACCGTGGAGACGCGGCCCAACCGCTGCGATGTGAGTAGTTCTCGCAGGCGTGCTGGGCCCTCCTGGAATCGGCGCTGGCTGACGACATCGAGCCAGCCGCCCTCAGCGGCGGCGAGCAGGGCGTGTGCGTCTCCCGGGTCTGCCACGATAGGCTTCTCTACAAGGACGCGCCGCCCGGTTGCGAGCAACGCCGTGACCAGCGCCGCGTGCGTGTGAGTCGGCGTCGCTACCGCCACCAGATCCGAGTCGGAGCGGTCGACAACCTCCTCCAGATCGGGCCAAACATCACCTCTGACATCGCTGACATCGTGCGTGCGTAGGTCGAAGGTGCCGATGAGGGCGCATCCTGGCGCGAGCTCGATCTGGCGTGCGTGAACGGCACCGTAGCCGCTGGAGCCTACGAGCAGGATCCGCACATCCGGCATGCCTCAGCCCTTCAGGCCGCTGGTCGCGATGCCAGCCACGACCCGCTTTTGTAGGACGACGAAGATGACGAGGATCGGCATTGTCGCCATCAGCGAACCTGCCATGATCACCGGGTAGTCGGTGATCTGGTCGCCCTGGAGGGTAGCGAGGCCGGCCGAGACAGGCATCGCGTCAGGGCTGGAGGTGACGATCAGTGGCCACATCAACTCGTTCCAGGAGTACAGGACCGTCAAGACAGTGACGGTGACCATGGCCGGTTTCACCAGGGGTAGCAGCACTCGCCAGAAGGTCTGCAGGGGGTTGCAGCCATCGAGCTCTGCCGCCTCCTCGAGCTCCCGGGGCAGCGAGAGGAAGTACTGGCGAAGCAGAAACGTGTTGAAGACGTTGAACATCCCGGGGAAGATCAGGCCCTGGAGGCTGTTGAGCCAACCGAGGCCGGACACGATGAGGTATTGCGGCAATAGGAATAACTCGACGGGAACCATCAGAACCGTGAGCAGAGCGTAGAAGATGATGTCGCGCCCGGGGAACCGTAGCCGTGCGAATCCGTAGGCTGCCATCGAGCAGAACAGCAGCTGCGCGACTGTCCTCCCGACCGTCATCAGCCCCGTGGTCAGCAACATGTGGCCGAATGGCAGGATCTGGAAGACCTCGACGTAGTTCGCCCAGTCCCACACGGCGGGCAGGATCGTCAGCGGCACGTGGATCGAGTCGGTGTAGGTCTTCAGGCTGGTCAGGATCTGCCAGACGAACGGGAACACCATTGCGACTGCGCCTAGAATTAGCGCGACATGGCTCAGTGCCAGTCCGAGTACCGGCCGGCTGGCCCCGGACGAGTTCAAGGCGGTCGGCTCAGGCATAGTGGACCGTCCTCTTCTGGATCTGGAACTCGACAACCGTGAGGAGCAGGATGATCAGCAGCATGACGACTGAGATGGCAGCGCCCGATCCCTTGTCATTCATGATGAACGTCCGCTCATAGAATAGGTAGACGATCGTCTTTGCGTCTGGAAGCGCCGGGTTGACGCGGCCAATCATGATGAAGACGAGGTCGAACAGGTGCAGCCCCCGCATGGTTTGGACCACGACGAGGAAGAACGTCGTAGGGCTCACGAGTGGGATGGTGATCGACCGGAACTGGCGCCGCTGCGACGCACCGTCGAGTGCGGCCGCCTGGTACAGCTCTCCAGGGATCGCCTTGAGCGCAGCGCCCATGATGATGATGTTGTATCCCACCTGGGACCAGATGCCGACCACGATCATCGCGATCAGCACCGTAGCTGGGTCGGTGATCCAGTGCGGCCCATCGATCCCGAAGCCGCCAAGGACGGCGTTGAGCAAGCCGTAGTCGCCGTTGTAGATCCAGCGCCAGATGATCGCGATCGTGACCGGCATCGTTACCATCGGCAGGAAGTAGATCACCCGATACAGCGACCTTCCGCGTAGTCCGGGCTGGTCAAGGAGCACGGCGATCGCCAGGCCTAACGGGATGCTCGCCAGTACGCCGACGGTGTAGATCAGCGAGTTGCGGATCGACGCGCCGAAGTCGGGGTCGTCAAGAAGTCCCCGATAGTTGTCGAGGCCGACCCACTCCTGGCCGCCGAAGGCGCCCCACTCGGTAAAGGAGAAGTAGGCGGTCTGGACCATCGGCCACAGGTAGAGGCCAGCCACACCCAGGGTCAGGGGTGCGATGAAGAAGTAGCCCCACGCCCACGAGCGCCGGCCCCTGCGGCTCGACCGTCGGCGACCTGTTCGAAGTGACACGGTGCCGGTGGGCGTGGGGCGCAGGCTCACTTCTCGGCTGCCAGGGCCTCGTCGACACCCTGCTGGATCTGCGCCAGCCCGTCAGCTGGGTCGACCTGCTGGGCGAAGATCTGCGTGATCACGTCCACCTCGATCTTGGTCCATGCCGCCGTGTTGCCGGTCGCCGGGAGGATGCGCCCGATCGCAAGAGACTCGTTGTACAGGTCCTCGAGGGCGAACGGCGAGTCCGCGGCCCACTCACGCCACATCTCGTTGTAAGCGGGCGCCTTGTCCTGCATGTCGATGCGCAGTTGCGCCGCCTCCTCGCTGGCGACAAAGAGCGCGAACTGCTCGGCTTCCGCTAGATGCGGACTGTTCGCGTTGACGGCGCTCGTCAAGGAGTAAACGCCTGTCGCCTCCTCGACCCCAGACGGGAGCGGCACGACGTCGACCATCTCAGCGACGGCCGGGTCGGCCTCGTACGGGCCGACGTTCCAGGTGCCTGAGTAGTACATCGCGAGCTTGCCACTGGGGAACAGCTGGGTGGCCGGAGTCTCGGCCAGCTGTGCCGTCGTCGGCGAGTAACCCTGCTCGATAAAGTCCACCCAATACTGGATACCGGCAAGGTTCTCCGGCGTGCCCCACCCGGAGTGGGACTCATCCTCCGAGATGATCTGGCCACCCGCTTGCCAGATGGTCGGGTAGTAGTTGCTCTGGGAGTCGACGCTCGAGGCAATGCCGTACACGCCGTTCTCCGCATCGGTCAGCGCGGCGGCTGCAGACTGCACGTCGGTCCAGGTCCAGTCGGCCGTCGGATAGTCCAGCCCAGCGGCATCGAACAGGTCCTTGTTGAACCACATCCCGATCACGTCGAGATCCTGCGGCAGGCCGTACTGAGCGCCGCCATAGTTGTAGAGGCCGGCCGTGTCCGGATAGACGGGCATGTCGATCCCCTGCGCGGCGATCGCGTCGTCAAGCGGTGCGATGATTCCGTTGTCCGCGTACAGCCGCAGATTGAGGTGGTTCATCCAGAACACGTCGGGCGCATCGCTGCCTTGGACCGCGGTCTGCAGTTTCGTCCAGTACTCGGAGACGGGTGTGAGCTCGATCGTGATCGTGACGTTGGGGTGCTGTTGCTCGAAGGCGTCTGCCATGGCCCGGAATGTGGGCTCCTGATTCTGGTTCCACATCCAGTAGGTGAGCTCGACATCCTCCGTACTTGTAGCAGAGTCCGCAGACGAACCATCCGCCCCGGTGCCTGTGCCCCCGCATGCGGCGACAGTTGTCGTCGCGAGTGCCAGTAGAGCCAGTCCCGCTAGATGACGATTTCGCCTCATCATGCTTCCTTCCACGCCGCTGTAGAGAACCTTTTCTGGGAGTGTAGTAAGGCTTTTCTATCCGTGTCAACGGCAGCTACGATCGCGCGGCTAGGTGCCGCTGTACGTCAGCCGCAGGCTTCAGCCTCGGCGGGTCACGCCCCTTGCGCCGGCCCGGTCGACTCACGGACCGCAAGGGTGAGCCCGAGACTCACCTCTTGGGCCTGGCCACCCGGCGCCAAGGCCGCGTGACCGATCTCGAGTGCCCTCCGACCAGCTTCCCGGAGCGGCACGTGCACGCTGGTTAGGGACGGCACAAGGTCGCGGCTGATCTCGATGTCGTTGAACCCACTCACTGACATCCGCTCTGGCACCGCGACTCCCCGCTCGCGCAGCGCGACGAGGGCACCAAACGCCATCTGGTCGGCAGTCGCCGCAATAGCAGTGACTTCCGTCTCACCAGCAAGGATCTCCAGGGCCGCAGCATGACCACCGTCGCGGGTCGGGGCGACTGGTATCACCTTGACACCATGCTCTCCATGGACATCCCGGAATCCAGCCACACGATCCGTAGTTGAGTGCAGAGCGAGCTCACCGGTGAGCAGTGCAATATGGCGGTGACCCAGTGCGCGCAGATGCTCGGCCACGAGTTGCGCACCGCCACGGTTATCGACAGCGACGTGCGACACCGGTGCGTCCCTCGGCAGATCGTGGCGGCCGATCGCAACCACTGCACCACCACTGCGCACGAACGCCATGACGTTGCCTGCAAGGCCAACTTGATACGCAGAGTCTGAGAGTCCCGAGCCCGCGATGATCATGATGTCAACACGATGTGCATGCAGTCGCCGGAATGAGCGTAGCTCGGCCTCCGGGTGGCGGTACGTGTTGACGATGGTCACGACGTACCCCAGCTCGTCAGCGGCTTCGTGGATACCCCCGATCATCGCCGAGAAGAATGGATCGGCAACATCGCCCACCAGTACACCGACAGTCTGCGTTCGCCCGCTAAGAAGTCCCTGAGCAGCAGCATTGGGCACGTAATGGAGTTCCTCCGCGACCTTGAGCACGCGCTCACGCAGCTCATCAGTCACGGGATATGAACTGCCGGACAACACTCTGGAGGCGGTCGCCAGCGAGACTTCCGCCCGCTCGGCAATCGCCTTGAGGTTCACGCCTGACATAACGGCAGCCTAGGCCATGCAAGCGCAGAGCCAGTCAGAGAGATTCGCCCGTGCTGCAAACTCGTAGGCGAAGCTTCTCCGCCCGCTCCCGCTCGACCTAGTGAGAAGGCAAGAGGGCTACCACGTGACCCAGGGTCAGCAAAGCCTGTTGTGCAAGCCGCTAGTCT
>CAZMDO010000071.1:0-10738 GCA_964564445.1 uncultured Ruaniaceae bacterium
TCGACGGCGGTCATCTCGGTGGGTTCCACGTCAGCTCCCTGGTACGTATCCTCTGGACTTGTCCACGACGTTGTGCAGTGGCTCGCCCGCCTGCCAGCGGGCCAGGTTGGCCGCGAACAGCTCCACCAGCGCGGCGCGCCAGCCGATGAAGTCCCCCGAGCAGTGCGGGGTGATCAGCGCGGTCGGCAGGTCCCAGAGCGGGTGCCCGGCCGGCAGCGGCTCGGTGTCCAGCACGTCCAGGGCGGCGCCGGCGATCGTGCCCTCGGCCAGCGCGGCCACCAGGTCATCGGTGCGCACCAGCTCCCCGCGGCCGACGTTGATCAGCCGGGCAGTGGGCCGCATCGCCGCCAGTGCCTCGGCGTCGACCATCCCCCGGGTCGCGTCGGTCAACGGTGCCGCCAGCACCACCCAGTCCGCGGCGGCGAGCTCGGTGTGCAGGTCCTCCTGGGCGCGGACGACGCCGAAGTCCGGGTCGTCCTCGCGTGCCCTGCGGCCGGAGCCGCGCACCTGCAGGCCCGCGGCCCGCAGCAGTCGCGCGATCGCCCGCCCGATCGGGCCGGTGCCCACCACGAGCGCGCGGGTGCCGGCCACCCGCTCGGACTCCCGGTGCTCCCAGAGGTGCTGCTGCTGCCGCCGCCACGACCCGGGCAGGTCCTTGGCGAAGGACAGCACCTGACCGAGCACGTACTCGGCGATCGCATCGTCGAACACGCCCCGGGAGTTGGTCACCACCACCTCGCTCTCCCGCACCTGGGGAGTCATGAACGGGTCCACCCCGGCCGCGGCCACGTGCAGCCAGCGCAGGCTGTCCGCCCCGTGCCAGGCCGACGGCAGCGCCCCGGAGAGGAAGTGGTAGGCGAACAGCACCTCTGCGCCCGCCAGCGCCTCGGCGAGCCCTGCTTCGTCCGTGTAGCGCACCTGGGTGAGCGCGGTGACAGGTGCCATCATCTCGGCACTGGGCACACCGCCGTCGTGCAGCACGACGACGGGCCGATCACGCATATTGACAACGTATGAGGCCCTCCTACTATTGTCAACAATCAGATGATCCGCCGGCGCGAAGGTGAGACCTGTGGAAGCAAGCGGCGCGGAGTTCGAAGGACCGATGGCCCAACGCGGCATCGGCATCATCGCGCCCTTCGACCTGGCCCTGGAGCGCGAGCTGTGGCGCTGGGCGCCGATGGAGGTCACCCTGCACCTGGCGCGCACCCCGTACGAGCCGGTACCGGTCAGCCTGGAGATGGCCGAGCTGGTCTCGGCCACCGACCACCTGCAGCGCGCCACCCGGGACGTGCTCGGCGTGGAACCGGAGGTGGTCGCATTCCTGTGCAGCTCGGGCAGCTTCGTGCACGGGGTGGCCTTCGAGGCGGCCCTGTGCGAGGCCATCCGCGCGGCCGGCGCCCCGGACGCCGTCACCACCTCCGGTGCCCTGGCCGAGGCGGTCCGCGAGCTCGGGCTGAGCAGGATCTCGGTGGTCACCCCCTACGACGAGCCGCTCACCCGCCGGCTGGAGGAGTTCCTCGGCGAGCTCGGCGTGACCGTGCTGCGCTCGCAGTACCTCGGCCTGGGCGGCGGCATCTGGAAGGTGAACTACCGCACCGTGGCCGACCTGGTGATGGCCGCCGACGACCCGGCCGCGGAGGCCATCTTCGTCTCCTGCACCAACCTGCCCACCTACGACATCATCGCCCCGCTGGAACGGGACCTCGGCAAACCGGTGCTCACCGCCAACCAGCTCACCGTGTGGGCGTGCCTGGGCCGGATGGGGCTGCCGATGGTCGGGCCGGGCCGGTGGCTGCGCGGGGTGTTCCAGGACGACGTGGAACCGCTGCCGCTGCCCGAGGTCGCCGACCCGCCGGACGTGATCGAGGAGGGAGCCTCATGACCGCACCCACGATCGGGTTCATCTACCCCGACCATGCCGCCGAGGACGACTACCCGCTGGCCGCCCGCTGGCTGGACGCGCACTTCCCGGTGGCGCACATCTACGGTACCGACCTGCACGCCGTGCCCGAGCTGCTCGACCTGGGCAGCCCGGCCCGGCTCGCCGAGGGCGCCCGGCTGCTCGCCGAGCACGATCCGGCCGCCGTGGTCTGGGCGTGCACCTCGGGCAGCTTCGTCTACGGGCCGCAGGGCGCCGAGGAGCAGGTGGCGGCGCTGGCGGAGGTGGCCGGGGTGCCCGCCTCCAGCACCAGCCGGGCCTACCTGGCCGCGCTCGCCTCGCTCGGCGTGCACAGGGTCGCCGTGGCGGCGAGCTATCCCGACGACGTCGCTCGCCTGTTCGTGGACTACCTCGCCTCCGCAGGGGTCGAGGTGGTCTCCTTCTCCAGCGCCGGGATCAGCACCGCGGCGGAGGTCGGCACCCTGACCCCGGAGCAGGTGACCGCACTGGCCACCGGGAACGACCATCCCGAGGCGCAGGCGCTGCTGGTCCCGGACACCGCGATGCGCACGCTGGCGGTGCTGCCCGACCTCGAGGCACGCCTCGGCAAGCCGGTGCTGACCGCCAACCAGGTCACCGTCTGGGAGGGGCTGCGGCTGGTCGGCGCCCCCCGGTACAGTGCCCGGCTGGGAGCCCTGTTCGCAGAGAGGATCGCGCATGCCGGTCGGTGAGCTCAAGCCCCCGAAGCGGCAGTCCACGGTGGAGTACGTGGCCGAGGAGCTGCGCGGGGCGATCATGACCGGCCGGCTGCAGCAGGGTGAACAGCTCGGCGAGACCGAGCTGGCCGAGCGGCTGGACGTCTCCCGTGGACCGCTGCGGGAGGCGATGCAACGCCTGGTCGCCGAGGGGCTGCTGCACGCCATCCGCAACCGCGGGGTGTTCGTCACCGAGCTGTCCACCACGGATGTGGAGGACATCTACCGCACCCGGTCGGCGATCGAGCGTGGTGCCCTGGAGCTGGTGATGGAGGGGCGCCGGGAGGAGACCGTGCGTGCGCTGTCCCCGAGCATCACGGCCATGCGGGCCGCGGCTCGCCGGGGCAGCGCTCCCGGTGTGTCCGACGCCGACCACACCTTTCACGAGGTGCTGGTCGCCTGCTCGGGCAGCCCTCGGTTGATCCGGGCGATGCGCACCCTGGTGGTGGAGACACGGATGTGCCTCGGTGAGCTGGAGACCACCTACCCGGACCTGAGCACCCAGGTGCGCGAGCACGAGGAGCTGGTCGAGGTGATCGCCGAGGGCAGCCTGGAGCGGGCCAAGGAGCTGCTGGTGGCGCACATGGACGACGCCGTGGCCCGGTTGGCCGCTCGGCGGGTGCCGCCGGCGTCGTGACCGGCACAGGGAACGACCGGGAGCTGCGCGCCTGGGCGGCGCGTGCCTGGCCGGAGCACGACTGGTCGGCCGCCCGGCTGGCCCATGGCGCCTTCCACGAGGTGCTGCTGCTGCCCACCGTGGTCGCCCGGGTGGCCACCGGTGACCACGCCCGGCAGCGCACCGAACGCGAGTCGGCCCTGCTCGGGGCGGTGACCGCGCTGGGGCTGCCGGTCGGGACCCCGGCGGTGCTCGGGCCACCGGTGCACGCCGCCGGCCGCAGCGGGCAACGCACCACGGTGGTGACCGGTGAGCACCGGGAGCAGGCACCGTGGCCAGAGGTGCGCGACGGCTTCGCCGCACTGCTCGCGGACCTCTGCGCGGTGCCGCTGGACGCCGGGGTGCCGAGGGCTGGGCTCCCCGGTCCGAGGCAGTGGTGTGGCGGCAGTGGCTGGCCGCAGCTGGTGGCCGAGCAGCTGGTGCCACGGCTGGGCGAGGCTGCCGGCGCCGCCGCCGACCGGGCGGTGGCCGAGGTGCTGGCGGTCGAGCGCGGGGTGGTCGCCGGGTTCGTGCACGGTGACCTGGGCCCGCACAACGTGCTCTGGGCCGGTCGCCAGATCAGTGGCCTGATCGACCTGGACCATGCCGCCTGGGCCGACCCGGCGATCGACGTCGCTCCGCTGGTCGGGCGCTACGGCGCACGACAGGTCGCCGAGATCGTCCCTGACGAGCTGCTGCACCGGGCGATGGTGCACCGGGCGTCGCTCTCGCTGCAGGTGGCCGCCGCGGCCGAGCTGGCCGGGCGGGACGGGCTGCGCGACCATGCCCTGCGCAACTTCAGCCACCGGCTGGCCGCGGGCACGCTGCACGACCCGAACGGGCACCGGCCGGGCGGGAGCGGGCCCGGGGCGGTCGCGAGGCCACCTGCCATCATGGGGCCGTGAGCACGCGGAGGTCAGCCTGATGCCGGTCTGGTTGCAGGCCGGGCTGTGGGGGCTGCTCGCCGGCGGGGCCCTGGTGGTCGGGGCCGCGGTGTCCTGGTTCGTGCGGGTGCCGCAACGGGTGGTCGCCGCGGTGATGGCCTTCGGTGCCGGGGTGCTGATCTCCGCACTGGCCTTCGAGCTGGTCTCCGGCGCGCTCGATGACGGCGGCATCGGACCGACCGCTCTCGGCTTCCTCCTCGGCGCGCTCGCCTACCTGGGCGCCAACGTGCTGCTCGCCGCCCGTGGTGCCCGGCACCGGAAGCGGTCCGGGCGGCAGCAGCCGGCCGAGTCGGAGCAGGCCGGCAGCGGTACCGCGATCGCCATCGGGGCGCTGCTGGACGGGGTGCCGGAGTCGGTGGTGCTCGGTGTCTCCCTGCTCACCGGCGAGGGTGTGGGCGTGGCCGTGCTCGCCGCGATCTTCCTGTCCAACCTGCCCGAGGGGCTCTCCTCGGCCGCCGGGATGAAGAACGCCGGGCGGCCGGCCCGGTACGTGTTCGGCATCTGGGTGACCATCGCCGTGGTCTCCGGTCTCGCCGGTGGGCTCGGTGCCGGGCTCCTCGGCGGCGCCGGCGGTACCACCACAGCCCTGGTGACCGCGGTCGCGGCCGGTGCCATCCTGACGATGATCGCGGACACGATGATCCCGGAGGCCTTCGAGAAGGCGCACCTGTACACCGGGGTGATCGCCAGCGTCGGGTTCCTGGTCAGCCTGACGCTGAGCCAGCTGGGCTGAGCCGGCTCGCCTGAGCAGGCTCGCCTGACCCGGCTCGCCGGACCCAGCCATGCTGCCGCGGCTGCTGCGTGGGTCGTGGCTATCGTGCGATGTCGGTGTCGACCGGTACGTTCAGGACATGACGAGCGACTCCCCCGCCCAGACCATTCCGTTGGTCGCGGCGACGGACGGTGGCCCGGTGAGCGGCGCCGTCATCGACGAACAGGGACGCACCGAGCCGCCGATGGCCGCTGACGAGCGGCACACGCTGACCGGCTTCCTGGACTTCCAGCGTGCCACGCTGCACTGGAAGTGCTCCGGGTTGGGCGCCGAGGCCCTGCAGGTGCGGGTGGCGGCCTCCACGATGACCCTGGGCGGCATCCTCAAGCACCTCGCCGGGGTGGAGAACTACTGGTTCAGCGAGATCCTGCTCGGTGAACCGCTCGCCGAACCGTGGCAGAGCGTCGACTGGCACGCCGAGCCGGACTGGGACTGGACCTCGGCCGCCACCGACACACCCGTCGAGATCTTCACGCTGTGGCAGGAGACGGTGGCACGGTCCCGCCACGCCACTGATCGCGCGGCCGACCTGGGCGCACTCGCCGCCCGCGGCTGGCCGGACGGGCAGAGGCCGAGCCTGCGCTGGATCCTCGTCCACATGATCGAGGAGTACGCCCGGCACAACGGCCATGCTGACCTGATCCGGGAGTCGATCGACGGCTCCACCGGCGAGTAGCGAGCAGCCAGTGCAGGCGATCGAACGAGTCTGCGCCCTCGCAGCAGAGAGCGGGACCGGCGTCAGCTACACCGACGGTACTTTCACCTTCACGCTGGACCAGACCGGATCGCGACAGCTGGTCTGGACCGTGGACCGGAACGAGCTCGAACGGCTCGCGGCGATGCGCCGACGCGAGGCGCGCACTGTTCTAGGCACCAGTGACGGCTGGGCACTGTTGCTCACGCACCTGCAGGAGCAGCTGGAGACCTTCACCGGCGCCCGCGGCATCATCGACGTGACGACGGACGGGCGACTGTGCACCACAGGCAGCGAGATCGACCAGATCCGCTAGCACCGCCCGGGCCAGGAACGCTCAGGCGTCGCCTGCTCGCGGCATCTGCGCGACCAGCACCCCGCTCCCCCACTGCTCGCTGAGCCTTACCGACGCCTCGAACCCGGCCGTAGTGAACACGGCGAGGGCAGCCTCCCGCTGCGCCGCGGCAACCTCGGTGAGCACGTACCCACCCGGCGCCAACCACCCGGGTGCGCCGCGGGCGAGGCGACGTTGCACGTCCAGACCGTCAGCTCCGCCGTCGAGCGTGGCCCACGGCTCATGCTCCCGAGCCTCCGCCGGCAGCTGCGCGATTTGCCCGGTGGGCACGTACGGGGTGTTCGCCACCACCATGCCCAGCCCGCCCCGCAGGTGCGCCGGGAGCGACTCCAGCAGGTCCCCGCAGCCGGTCCACGCACCGGTCGGCAGGTTCGCTGCGGCGAGTGCGACAGCGAGCGGGTCCAGGTCGGTGGCGAACAGCCCCAGGTCCGGGCGCCGAGCCGCCAGCGCCGCCCCGATCGCACCGATCCCGCAGCACACGTCCGCCACTACCACCCGGCGTGGTGCCAGCCCGGCGGCCACCTGCACCAGGAACGTGGTCCGCTGGCGAGGCACGAACACCCCCGGTCGCACCCGCAGCCGCAACCCATCGAAGTCCACCCAGCCGAGCAGCTGCTCCAACGGTTCGCCCGCCACCCGGCGCGCGGTGAGCCGGGCCAGGTCGGCGGGATCGCCTGCTGCCGCCACCAGCAGCGCAGCCTCCTCCTCGGCGAACACACAGCCCGCCGCCCGCAGCCGCGCGACCAGGTCGGCCGGTGCCGTAGGCATCAGGCGCAGCCCGGACGCATCAGCCCTGGTGTCGGAGCATCAGGCGGTCAGCTCGTCCAGGATGGCCACCTCTGCCAGGCTCGGCTCCCAGGCCGCTGCGGCCGCGTTCGCGCGCACCTGCTCCGGCCTGGACGCCCCGCTGATCACCGAGGCGACCGCCGGCTGCGCCGCGAGCCAGCCGATCGCGACCTGCAGCAGGGTGAGGTCCCGTTCGGCGGCGAAGTCCTGCAGCGCCTCGATGGTGTCGAAGTCGGCGGCAGCGAGCCGGTCCGGGCGCAGCCGCAGCCGGGTGCCCACCGGTGCCTCCTCGCCCCGGCGGTACTTGCCGGTCAGCAGCCCGGAGGCGAGCGGGAAGAACGGCAGCAGACCGGCCCCGACGTGCTCGACCGCCGGCAGCAGCTCGGCCTCGGGGTCCCGGTGCAGCAGGTTGTAGTGGTTCTGCGCGGAGATCATCGGGGTCAGGCCGCCGGTGCGGGCGGTCCAGTCCGCGTCCACCACCTGCCAGCCGGTGAAGTTCGAGGACCCGAGGTAGCGGACCTTGCCCTCCAGGACCAGCTCGTGCAGCGCCGCCAGGGTCTCCTCGATCGGGGTGCGCGGGTCCGGGGCATGCATCTGGTACAGGTCGATGTAGTCGGTGCCCAACCTGCGCAGCGAACCCTCCACCGCCTTGCGGATGTACCGGCGCGAGCCCCGCACCCCCCAGTCCGGCCCGTTCAGCCCCCGGGCGTCCATGCCGAACTTCGTGGCGATCACCACATCGTCCCGGCGAGCACCCAGCGCGCGGCCAAGGAGCTGCTCGCTGCGGCCACGGGAGTAGGTGTCGGAGGTGTCGAAGAAGGTGATGCCAGCCTCGAGCGCAGCGTTCACCAGGCCAGGGACGTCGGCGTCCGCTACCGTGGCACCCAGAGCATTGCACCCCAGTCCCACGGTGGACACGGTCAGCCCGGAGGCCCCCAGCTGGCGGTAGGTCATCGTCTCGTCGGTCACGGTCTCTACCCTAGCCACGAGGCGTCCCCGCGAACTTCACACCACCTTCACCGTGGCCCCGGAACAGAAGCATCGTCCCACCCGTTGGACTAGATGGAGACCACAAGTCACGGACAGGAGGAGTCACGATGGCTGAACGAGCACTGCGTGGCATGCGGATCGGTGCCAACAGCATGGAGACCGAGGAGGGGGTCGAGTTCGCGCCACGGGTGGAGGCCGTCTACGACTGCCCGGACGGTCGCGTGATCATCATCCCGTTCTCCGCCGACGCTGAGATCCCGCCGGTGTGGGAGGCCCCCGGTGGTGGTGAGGCGCTGCTGCGCAACGCCACCCGACCGGAACCCAAGGCGGGCAAGCCGGTGCGCACGCACTGGGACATGCTGCTCGAGCGGCGCACCGTCGCCGAGCTGGAAGAGCTCCTGGACGAGCGTCTCGAGCTGCTCCGCAGCGGTCAGCTGCGCCGCCGTAGCGCCTGAGACACCCACCCTCGACACTGCCTGGTGCGCCGCTCGGCGCCCCAGGCAGTGGTGCGCCAGAGGGCTTCGAGGACGATCGCCCGGCTCATCTTCGACTGCCCCTCGACCCGCTCGGTGAACGTGATCGGCACCTCGATGATCCGCTCCCCCAGTGCGTGCACCCGCCGGGTCATGTCCACCTGGAAGCAGTAGCCCTGGGAGTTCACCCCGGACAGGTCGATGCGCCGCAGCGTGGCCGCCCGGAACACCCGGAACCCGGCGGTGGCATCCCGCACGCCCAACCCGATCAACGCGTTCGCGTACAGGTTCGCTCCCCGGCTGAGCAGCTGGCGGTTCAGCGGCCAGTTCTCGGTGGCACCGCCCGGCACCCAGCGGGAGCCGACCACCAGGCCCACCCCGTCGGTGCTGGCGGCCAGCAGGCGGGGCAGGTCCTCCGGGTGGTGCGACCCGTCGGCGTCCATCTCCACCAGGCGGTCGTACCCGCGAGCCAGGCCCCAGCCGAAGCCGGCCACGTACGCCCGGCCCAGGCCGTCCTTGCTGGTGCGGTGCAGGACGTGCACCTTCGGGTCGTAGCCGGCCACACCCTCCGCCCACGCGCCGGTGCCGTCCGGGCTGGCGTCGTCGACCACCAGCACGTCCGCCTCCGGCACCGCTGCCCGGGTGCGGCGCAGCGTCTCCGGCAAGGACTGGCGTTCGTTGTAGGTCGGGATGATCACCAGGGTCACGGGGCGACCCCGACGTGCACCTCGCTGTCGGGGGCCGGCTCCGGCGAGCGCGGCGCGTGGGCCGGGCTGCCATCCGGGCCGGTGGTGGGCCGCTGCCGGTCGCGCCCGGTGACCACACCGAGTGCCAGGGCGAGCACCGCCAGCACGGTGAACGCGATCATCGGCCAGTCGCCCAGCCGGTCGGCGACGGTCAACGTGGACCGCAGCGGGATGTCGGCGGTGAAGACCTCGTGGGTGAACAGGTCGGTGGTCTGCAGCACCGTGCCGTCCGGGGCGATCACCCCGGAGACGCCCACCGTGGAGACCTGCACCGTGGTGCGGCCGTGCTCCACCGCCCGCAGCCGGGACATCGCCAGCTGCTGCACCGACTCGCTGGTGTAGCCGAACGAGGCGTTGTTCGTGGGCACCAGCAGGAACTGTGCCCCCTCCTGCACCGCCGACCGGATCAGGGCGTCGTAGGCCACCTCGAAGCAGATCACCGTGCCGACATCCACGGTCTGCCCGGTCCGGGTGACCGGTACCGGCACCACACCGACCTTGTCCCCACCGACCATGTCGGTGCGCACCATGTCCACCGCCGGGGAGAACAGTCGGGCGACCTGGCGCATCGGGATGTACTCGGCGAACGCGGCCGGGATCTGCTTGGCGTAGGCGTAGGTGGAACCCACCCCCGGCTGCCAGAGGATCATCTCGTTGTACCGGGCGTCGTCGTCGTAGCGATCGGTGCCAAGCAGGATCGGGGCGCCGACGGCCTGGGCGGCCGCGTCGATCTCGGCAGCGGCCTCGGCGTCCACCCGCGGGTTGATGTCGGTGGCGTTCTCCGGCCACACCACCAGGTCCAGGGCGCCCTGCCCGACCTGCTCGGCGAGCTCGTGGGTGCCCCGGGCGTGGTTGTGCAGCACCTCGCGGGCGTTCTTGAACGCGCCCAGGCCGGGTTCGGAGACGTTCCCCTGGACCGCCCCCAGATGCAGTACGCCCTCCTCCGCCTGGGTGGACGGCAGCGGCAGCACGGCACCGAGACCTAGCACGAGACCGCCGGCGACCACCCGGGAGCCGGCCCGGCGCCCCCGCGCCGGGGCGACCGGGTCCCGGTGCGCTCGTGGCCCGGGTGCCAGCAGCCGCACCGCATCGGCGAGGTAGTGCCCGATCAGCGCCACCGCGAAGGAGACCAGCGGTGCCCCGGCGACCGCCGCCAGGGACAGCAGCGGGGAGTCTCCCTGGGAGAAGCCCAACCGACCCCACGGGAACCCGCCGAACGGCCACACCTGGCGCACCTGCTCGGTGACCACCCAGATGGTCGCGAAGACGGGCGCGTGCAGCCAGGTGCGGTGCCGTAGCCATCGTGCTCGCCGGGCCCAGGTGAAGGCGGCCACCCCGCCGGCGAGGATGCCGGACTCGGCCACCGACAGCGCCACCCACGGGATCACCCCGACCGCGTAGTTCGCCCACCACAGGTGCGGCAGGAAGAACCCGAGCCCCCAGACCCAGGCCACCAGCGCGTTCCACCGGGCGCTTTCCCGGCTGCTCGCCCAGACCAGGGCGGCCACGCCGACGAACGCCAGCGGCCACCAGCCACGCATCGGGAAGGCCGCGTCCGTGGCCCAGCCACCGAGCGCTGCCACGAGCAGGCTCAACGTCCTGGGGGTCCACATCACAGCCACCACAGCAGGATACGTGCCCGCAGCGCAGGTGGCCGCCGGCCCAGCGGTGCCGGTCCGGTCGTGG
>CAZMDO010000072.1:0-5240 GCA_964564445.1 uncultured Ruaniaceae bacterium
CGATCGCCGCCGGGATCTCGTACCCCATGCAGGAGTACCCGTACTCCAGGTGGTACGTGCCCGGGCCGGACGCCCGCCACAGCGCCTGCAGGTCCCCGGGCATCGACCCGGCGGCATTGATCAGCACGTCCTCGGCGCCGAGCAGCTCGTTCAGCGCCCCGAACACCGCCAGCTGGGTGGGCGGCACGTCCGCAGAAGGAGCGGTCACCTCCGCCCGCACCTGCTCCCACGCCCGACGGCGGTCGGTCACCTCGCGCGCATAGGTCTCCGGCACGCGGTAGTCACCCAGGGCCTCGGTGAGCGCCGCCAGGCCACGGGCGGCGTCGGCCACCAGCATCGTCGCCGAGTGCTTCGCGGCGTCGAAGGCGGCGACGTTCAGGTTCACGAACTGCACGTCCTCGGCGGCGAACGCCGTGCGGGAGGCGGTGGTGAAGTCGGTGTACCGGGTGCCCACCCCGACCACCACGTCCGCCGCGGCGGCCAGCGCGTTCGCCGCCGCCGTGCCGGTGGAGCCGACCCCGCCGACGCTGAGCGGATGCCCCCCGGGCAACGCCCCCTTGCCGGCCTGGGTGTCCGCCACCGGGATGCCGGTGACCTCTGCCAGGCGGGTGAGCTCCGCCGTCGCCCCGGAGTAGACCACCCCACCCCCGGCCACCAGCAGCGGCCGCCTGGCCGAGGCGATCACGCGGGCCGCCCGGGACAACGCCTCCGGCTCCGGAACCGGCCGGGCCACCGGCCAGGTGCGCTCGCGGAACAGCTCGATGGGCCAGTCGTGCGCCTCGGCCTGCACGTCCTGCGGCAGGCACAGCGTCACCGCGCCGGTGGCGGCCGGGTCGGTGAGCACCCGCATCGCGGCCAGCAGCGCCGAGGGGAGCTGCTCCGGCCGGTTCACCCGGTCCCAGTAGGCCGACACCGGCCGGAACGCGTCGTTCACGCTCACCTCGGCGCTGCGGGCATCCTCCAGCTGCTGCAGCACCGGCCCCGACCGGCGGGTGGCGAAGATGTCCGAGGGCAGCAGCAGCACCGGGATCCGGTCGATCGTGGCCAGCGCCGCCCCGGTGACCATGTTCGTGGATCCGGGCCCGATCGAGGCGGTGCACACCAGCGTCTGCAGCCGCTCGCGGGCGCGGGCGAAGCCGACGGCGGTGTGCACCATCGCCTGCTCGTTGCGGGCCAGGTAGTACGGCAGCGGGGCCTCGTCCTCGGCCGGCTTCGTCGCATTCTGCAGCAGCGCCTGCCCCACGCCGGCCACGTTCCCGTGCCCGAAGATGCCGAACGCCGCCGGCACCAGCCGTTGCCGGTGCCCGTCCCGCTCGCTGTGCTGGGCGGCAAGGAAGCGCACCAGCGCCTGGGCCACCGTCAGCCGGATCGTCTCGGCCATGTCAGTTCCCTCCGGTCATCGGCAGGCGGTCGTCGACGGCGGAGCTCGCCCAGGTCTCGCGCACCCAGCTGTAGGCGGGGTCGTCGGTCATCAGCCAGACGCCGTCGCGTTCCGGGCCGGCCATCACGTTCAGGTAGTACATGTCCTCCCCCGGCGGGGCGATGCACGGGCCGTGGTAGCCGTGCGGCACCAGCACCACATCACCGGTGCGCACCTCGGTGAGCAGGTCCACCGGGTCTGGGCGGGTGCCGGCACTGTACTGCCGGTGGTAGCCGACCCCGCCCTCGCGGCGCATCCGGAAGTAGTAGATCTCCTCCAGCTCCCGCTCGTCCTCGGCGTGCACATCGTGCTTGTGCGGCGGGTAGGAGGAGAAGTTGCCACCCGGGGTGATCACCTCCACCACCAGCAGCCGGTCGGTGACCACCCCGTTGCCCAGGGCGTAGTTGCGCGGCTCCCGGCTGGCGGGCCCGGCCCCGCGCAGGGTCACCTGCACCTGGTCGGCGCCGTAGCGGCGGGGCTCGAGCCGCTGCTCGGCGCGGGCGGTGGCGATGGCGAAGCGGCCCCCGGCCGCGCTGGTGAGCTCGGCTCGGCACTCCCGCGGCAGGTAGAGGAAGTCCGTGAGCGAGGTGAAGACGTCCCGACGTCCGTGCAGAAGGTGAGCTGCGCCGTCGACCTGGGCGGACAGCCCCCCGGCCAGGGGCAGCACGATCGCCTCGTCCTCGCCGGTGCCCAGCAGGTAGGACCCGCCGGGCGGGAGGGTGAGCACCTTCAGGCCGGAGTAGCCCCAGCCGGCGCGCTCCGGGGTGAGGTCCAGCTCCAGCGGGCCGGCGGCGAGGGTCCCAGCGGGGTGGAACACCGTGCTCATCTGCGTCTCCTCTACAGCAGGGCGACGGCGGCGTCGACCGCGGCCGCCACGTCCCCGTCCGGTGGGTACAGCATGGCCCGCCCGATCACCAGACCGAGCGCGTTCTCGCACGCCAGGGCCTGCTGCCAGAGCGTGAGCGCCGCGTCCGGGTCCTCCGGCACCTCGCCACCGAGCAGCAGGCACGGCAGCGTGGTGGCGGCCAGCACCCGCTCGATGTCGCTGGTCGCGGGCAGCTTCAGCCAGGTGCGCGCCGAGGTGCGGCCCAGCCCGGAGGCCACGGCGATCGAGTGGATCACCGCGTCCGGGCTGAGGTCGTTGTGCAGCCGGCCGCCGGTGCGGGTGGACCAGAACGGCTCCACCATCGCGGTCAGGCCACGGCCGGCGAGCTCGTTGACGGCCGCGGCGCAGGCGGCCAGGGTGCGCGGGGTGGCCGGGTCCTCGGGGTCCAGCCGCAGCAGCATCTTGCCGCCGTCCAGCCGGGCCAGTGCCACCCCGTCGGCGTCGTAACCGGTGAACCGGTCGTCCGCCTCGAACACCGAACCGGCCAGGCCCGCCCGGTTCATCGACCCGAACACCAGCTTTCCCTCCAGGGCGCCGAGCAGGGTGAGGTCCTCGATCAGGTCGGCGGTGCCGAGGAAGCCGTGCACCCCGGGGCGGGTGAGCGCCTCGGCGCAGCGGGCGAGCAGGTCGCCGCGGTCGGCCATCGCCAGCCGGTCTGGGCCGGCCGCCAGGGAGCCGCGGGCCGGGTGGTCGGCGGCGATGATCATCAGGTGCTCCCCGGCGGCGGGCATGCTGCCCGGGGTGCGGGTGGCGAGCGCGTGGGCGATCCGCTCCGGCTCGTGCGCGCGCAGCCGGGCGAGGTGGGCGACCTGCGGCAGCGTGGTCACGACCGGTCCTCGCTGGGCGGGACCGGGGCCGGGCTCTGGTCGGGCAGTGCGCCGGTGGGCATGGCCTGGGCCGCGGCGCGGGCTGCGAGCGTGGCGGCCGTGGCGGCACCGGCGCGGGCGTTCACCTCGGCCACCGGTACCCCGGCGAGCACGTCGGCGACCTCCGCGGCGGTGGGCATCGCCGTGGAGCACTCCAGCCGGGAGGCCACGATCGCCCCGGCCACGTTCGCCGAGGCGATCACCCGCTCCAGGTCCCAGCCGGCCAGCAGCCCGTGGCAGAGCGCACCGCCGAACGCGTCCCCGGCGCCCAGCCCGTTGACCACCTCGATCTGCGCCGGCGGCACCACCACACGTTCGGTGGCGGTCTTGGCCAGCGTGCCGGCCGGTCCCTGCTTCACGATCGCCAGCTGCACCCCGGCGGCCAGCAGCGCATCGGCGGCCCGCTCCGGGTCGGACTCGCCGACGGCCACCGCGCACTCCTCCCGGTTCCCGACCGCCACGGTCGCCTGGGCCAGGGCCTCCTGGTACTGCGCCGTGGCCTCGGCCGGGTCGGGCCAGAACATCGGCCGGTAGTCCAGGTCGAACACCGTGTGCGCCCGCCGGCCGCGCCGGGCCAGGGCCGCGTGGTGGGCCTGGCGGGAGGGCTCCATGCACAGTCCGGTGCCGGAGACCCAGAACAGCCCGGCGCCGGCGACCAGGTCCATCGGCAGCTCCTCGGCGCGGAGCTGCAGGTCGGGTGCGGAGGGGCGGCGGTAGAAGTACAGCGGGAAGTCGTCCGGCGGGAAGATCTCGCAGAACGTGATCGGCGTGGGCAGGTCGGGCACGGTGATCACGTGGTCATCGACCACCCCGAGGCGGCGCATCTCCGCCCGGACGTAGCGGCCGAACGGGTCGTCACCGACCCCGGTGAGCACCGCGGCCGGGCTGCCCATCCGGGTCGCCGCCACCGCCACGTTCATCGGGCTGCCGCCGAGGAACTTGCCGAAGCTGGTCACCTCGTCCAGGCCCACACCGATCTGCAGCGGGTACAGGTCCACCCCGGCCCTGCCCATGGTGACCACGTCCACGTCCCAGACCTCCCGGTGGGACCGCACCACTGACCGACGGTCAAGGAACAGGTCCCGATCGATGCTGAAGAGTCTGCCCCATTTCACCCCTCCAGCGCATCCTTATGTCCTAACATATGAACCTGTCAGTACACCTTTGTCAGTTCAGCCGACCCGAGGAGGCGCGATGGCCGACACCCCGGCGGTGGTGCGCGTGGAGCTCGACCGGTCCAGCCCGGTACCGCTGTACCACCAGCTCGCCACCGCGATCGAGCACGCGATCGAGACCGGCAGCCTGCTGCCCGGCCGCCGCCTGGAGAACGAGATCGCGCTCGCCGAGCGGTTGCGCGTCTCCCGGCCGACTGCCCGGCGGGCCCTGCAGGAGCTGGTCGACCTGGGCATGCTGGTGCGCAAGCGCGGGGTCGGCACGCAGGTGGCGCCGGTGCGGGTGCGCCGCAAGGTGGACCTGTCCAGCCTGTACGACGACCTGCAGCGCAGCGGCCGGCACCCTTCCACCTCGGTGCTGGAGTACAGCGTGGCGCCCGGATCGGCCGAGGTCACCGAGGCGCTGGAGCTGCCGGCCGAGGCGGACGTGGTGACCATCCGTCGGATCCGGCTCGCCGACGGGGACCCGCTGGCGCTGATGACCAACCACCTCTCCCTGGAGATCGCACCCAGCTATGAGGAGCTCGGTGAGTCCGGGCTCTACCACGCCCTGCGCCAGCGCGGGGTGGAGATCCACATGGCGCACCAGCAGATCGGTGCCCGGATCGCCACCGCCGCCGAGGCGCGCCTCCTCGAGGAGAAGCCGAAGGTGGCGCTGCTGACGATGGAGCGCACCGCCTATGACGCCGCCGGGCGGGCGATCGAGCACGGCCAGCACGTCTACCTGGCGTCCCGGTACAGCTTCTCCACCACCCTGTTCGCCTCCTGACCCGCCCGCCCCGCCCGCCCACCGCCCGCCCTCACCTCACCGCGTGAATCGATTCACTCGGCACCTGGCCCGATGGCTCGTGCTCTGCGGTCACGAGCGGGCGGGCCAGCTGCCGAGCCCGTGATCT
>CAZMDO010000072.1:5340-10692 GCA_964564445.1 uncultured Ruaniaceae bacterium
GGCGCAGGTGGGGTGTGCCGCACTCAGTCGAACGGTGCCCAGGGGCCCCATGGTGAGCCGTCGGGAGCCTGTCCGCGGGTCCACCACTTCGCCTGCCAGAGCTGGCCATCGGCCGCCACGACGTCCCCGGCCTGGAAGATCCGGCTCGGCGTCCACCCGGCCACGCCGGTCGGCTCCGTGGTGATCTCCTGCCACGGACCGTGCACCGCGCCGGGCTCCTGCCCGGAGGTCCACCACGAGGCCACCCACACCGAGCCGGCGTAGGAGACGACGTCACCCTCGGTGTACCGGGCATCCGCCTGCCACGCCTGCGGTGCGACGTCAGTGCCGTCGTCACCGATGATGATGCCGCGGCCGTTGGTGGCCACGTACACGCGGCCGAACACGTCCGGGTCGCCCTCGATGTCGGCACCGATCCAGCCCCACTGGTGCTCGTCGTCATTGATGCGGGTCCACGTGCTGCCGCCGTCCACGGAACGGAAGATGCCGCGCACGCCGTGGTACTCGGCGGCCGTGTAGATCGCCGGAGTGGTGGCACCGGGTGCGGCCTTGCCGAAGCCCACGGTGTCCGCTGCCGCGAAGCCCTCCACCTGCTGCCAGGTCGAGCCCGCGTCGGTGGAGTGCCACAACCCGTAGGCGCCGCCGTCCTCACCACCGGCCAGCCACACCTGCCCGGGTGCGCCCGGCACGGCGGCGAACCGCACCGGACCCTGTGCCGGCAGGGTGCCCGAGCTCACCTCCGCGAAGGTGGCACCGCCGTCCTCGGACCGGTAGAGCACACCGTCGGCGAAGCCGTAGACCAGGTCACCGTCCACCCGGTCGGCCTCCACCCTGGACCCCTGCGGAAGCCCGCGTGAGGCTGCCCAGGAGGCTCCGCCGTCATCGGAGTAGCGCACCGGAGCGCCCGCGGGCGCCCACACCACACCGGTGCCACCGGCCAGTGCCGCCACCGTGCCCGGCCCCGACGCGCCATCAGCCACCGGGGAGGTGGTCCAGCTCTCCGCGCTGTCGGTCGAGACCGCCACCACGTGGGCGCCATCGGCATTCGTCCCGGCCCGGGTGATCGTGCCGGGCGCCAGGCCAGCGACGTCCACGCTCGTGGCGCCGCCGAAGTACGGGTCCTGGAAGGTGTTCACCACGGTGTCGACGTCCTCGTGCACGAACCCACCCAGGTCGAGCATCGCCGAGACCAGGTCCACCTCCCCGGCGGGTGCCACCAGGTCCTGGATCGCGGTCTCCTCGATACCCTGGGCGGCGGGTTCGATGTGGATCACGCCGCCCGGCTCGTCCCAGGCGGTCAGGTCACTGGAGCGGTAGATGGTCGCACCGGTGCCGTACATCAGCTCGTCGGAGTCGAACGGGTTGATCTCCAGGGCGGAGACCATCCAGCCCAGCTTCGGTGTCGGTTCGGCCCACGGCACGGGCCCGGAGATCTCGCTGCCGAAGGCCAGCCACGGCACGTCCTCGATCGACTGCTCATAGCGCGCAGCCACCGAGGCGTTGCCCTCGGCGTCGTAGACGTACTCCCAGATCGGGCTCCAGGTCTCGCCGCGGTCGGTGCTGCGGAAGATCAGCACGTCCGGCCACCACTGGATCTGGGAGACCACCATCAGCGTGTCCGGGTCGCTGGCGTCCACGGTCAGCCCGCCGAAGCCGAAGTCTGCACCGACCGGCCGGAGCGTGGGGGTGATCTCCGTCCAGGTGCCCTCGTCGATGCTGTAGCGCCAGACCTGCCCGTCCGAGCCGTCGTAGGGTCCGGAGGTGTCGGTGGTGGTCAGGTATAGGAACCGGCCCTCGCGGTCGATGACGCCCCGCTGCGGCAAGAACCCGGTCGGTGCACCCTGCACCGGCTGCCAGGTCTGCCCGGCGTCGTCGGACCGGTAGAGGATGTTCTCGGTGTCGGCCACCGCGGTGAAGATCGTCCTGCTGGGTTGGCCCGCCGGTGCGGACGCGGTGTCGAACACGGTCCACAGCACGCCGAGGTTCGAGGTCAGGTAGGAGTTGCCGGAGTCCGGGTCGGGTACGAAGCTGCCGACGTTCGGGAACGACGTGACCTGCGTGAACGTGCGCCCAGCGTCGGTGGAGCGCCACAGCCCCTGCCCCTCCTCGGCCCCGTAGTAGAGGACGTCGTTGTCGTTCGGATCGACGCGCAGCCGTTCCCCGATGCCACGGCCGGGCATGTTGCCACCGACCTTGAACGGCAGCTCGAAGGCCTGCCAGGTATCGCCGTAGTCGTCCGAGCGCAGGATCGCGCCGTTGTTCGGGTCCCACTCGTTGGTGTACATGCCGACGGCCGCATAGACACGGTTGGTGTCCACCGGGTCGGTCGCCAGGCTGAGCACGCCGAGCCGGTTCCAGTCCGCCCAGCCGACGTGGTCCAGCAGAGGGATCCAGGTGTCGGTGTCCCGGTCGAGACGGTAGGCGCCGCCGATGTCGGTGCGCGCGTAGACGAGGCCCGGTTCGGACTGGTTGTAGACGATGCCCGGCACGTAGCCGCCGCCGCTGATCGCCACGTTCGACCACTCGTAGGCGGGAGTCGAGGACCCAGCGGGCGCCTCGGCCGGGTCCGCCAGGGACGGCGCGTGGCCTGCCGGGGATGCGGACGGCGCGTGGCCTGCCGGGGATGCGTGGCCTGCGGGCGCGGGCGCCTCGGGCGGGGGCGCCGGGGCCGCGGTGGCTGACGAGGTGAGGGCCAGCGGCAGCACGGTGCTGGCGGCGAGGGCCAGGCCGGCGGCGGCGCGTACGGATCGCACTATCGAACACTCCTTCGTGTGGGGACGCGCAGTACGCTATCGAAGCGCTTCGAAGTGGGCAAGGGTTTCGACCACCGAATGCTGGGCAGCTCCAGCACAGAGCCGCCAGCAAGCGCTTCGACCGCGCACCCCATCCTGGCGTGAATCGATTCACTCGGCACCGGGCCCGATGCCTCGTGCTCCGGGGGCACGACCGGGCGGGCCAGCTGCCGAACTGGCGCGAGGCCACATGACCGCGCCGCCGCCGGCGCAAGGACCCGCCCGGGCACCGCAGCCCTCGTGTCGACCCGCCCCCCGCACGGCACCCCCGTGCCAAGATCGATACCGTGCGCACTCCTCGGACCGACCGCCCCACCCTGCCGCGGCTGCTGCTGCCGGCCTGGGCCTACCCCCTGGTCGGGGTCGGTGCCGTGCTGGTCGGGCTGCTGCCCTGGTTCCGCGCCGGGCTGCGCCTGCCGCTGCAGAACCTGTGGGCCACGCAGACTCTGCCCGAGGACATGCCGCTGGTGCTGCTCCCGCTGAACCAGTACTACCTCGGCGCGATCCTGGCGCTGCTGGTGACCGCGGGGCTGGTGGGCGGTGTGGTCGCACGCGCGGCGCCACCGGCGCACCGGGCACTGAGCGGCGGACTCACCCTGGCCGGGGCGTTCCTGGCGATGACGTTCGCCTGCGTGCAGTCCGCGCTGGTGCTGGCCGACGGTCTGGACGATGACGAACGGTCCGGTACCTACCTGACCCTCGTGATCGTCTGGGCAGCGCTGTGCGCCCTGGGCGGGTTGCTGGTCCTCGCGCTGATCACCCGGGCACCACGGGCCGGTGCCACCGTGGCGGTGGCGCTCGCCGCCCCGGCTGCGGGCACCTGGACGTCGTTCCTGCTTGCACCTTCACCGGTGCTCACCTCACCGGCGGTGCAGACCGCGGTCAGCTACCTGCGCTGGCTGCCGGCGGTGCTGGTCGGTATCGCCCTGGCCTGGTGCGGGGTGCGTACCGCCGGCCGGATCGGAGCCTGGGTGATGAGCCTGGTGCTGCTCTGGGTGCTGCCCGCAGTGCTCACCGCGATCGCCTACGTGGCCGGCTACCGTGCGGCGGAGAGTCTGCTGGAGAGCATCGGCGCCGGCCTGGACGTGCTCGCTCTGGCCCTCGCACCGGACATCGCCGGCCCGCCGGTGCTGGTGGCGCTGGCGATCGGTGCGCTCGGCTCGGTGGGGATCTGGCTGGTGCTGTTCACCCGCGCCCGTGCCGCCGACCGGCAGCTGGGCGAGCCCGCCCACGAGCAGGGCTGACCGGGCTCCAAAGCCCAGGCCCAGACCGACCCGCTCAGCAGGCTCCACCCACCCTGCCGGGGCTACTTGCGGACGATCTTCTCCACGCTCATCACGAGGATCACCCGGTCGGCGGCGTCCGGCGGCGCGGCGGCCCCCGGGGTGCCGTACCGGTGGGCCAGCTCCACGTAGAACGCCCCGGTGGGGTCGGGCACGCACTCCACCAACCGGCCGCGCAGCTCGATGAACTCGTACGGGTTCTCCGGGTCGCTGACCTCCAGCGCCATGCCCGGGTTCTGCTGCAGGTTCCGGTACTTCGCGCGCTTGGTGGTGTGGGTGAAGCTCAGCCGCTCACCGTCGAAGGCGAACCACATCGGCTCCACCTGCGGGGCGCCGTCGGGCCGCACGGTGGCCAGGTGGCCCACGTTCGGCTGTTCCAGCAGGTGGCGGAGGTCATCGGGGATCTGTGCCATCCGGTCAGCCTACGACGGCGCAGCCCGCCGTGGTCGGGCGAGCCCGCCCGTCCCAGGCCTCGTCCTGGCACGCGGGGCCCCAGGCTCCGCCCGCGGGGAGGGCTTGGCCGGGTCACATCCGCTCGGGTGCGGCGATGCCGAGCAGCTCCAGGCCCTTGGCGAGGGTGCGGCGGGTCAGGTCCACCAGGGCGAGGCGCCGGTCCCGCACCGGTGGCTCCGAGCCGAGCACCGGGCAGGCCTCGTAGAAGTCGGTGAACGCCCGGGCCAGGTCGTAGCAGAACCCGGCGAGCCGGTGCGGCTCCAGGTCGTCGGCCACGGCGTCGAGCACGTCGGCCAGGGAGTCGGCGGTCAGGATCAACGTCCGCTCGGCCGGCTCCAGCGGGGCACCGGCCAGCGCCGGGGCGGTCTCCGGCACGCTCAGCCCGCGTTCGGCGGCCCGGCGCAGGATGGAGGTCAGCCGGGTGTGTGCGTACTGCAGGTACACCCCGGTGTTGCCGTTGAACGCAGTCATCCGCTCGGTGTCGAACACGTAGTCCTTCACCCGTGACCCGGACAGGTCGGCGTACTTCACCGCACCGATGCCGGCCTGCTCGGCGATCGCGTGCAACGCCGTCTCGTCCAGCTCGCTGCCCTTGGCCTCCGCGCCCTCGCGCACCACCCGCTCGGCGGCGTCGACCGCCTGGTCCAGCAGGTCCATCAGCCGCACCGTCTCCCCGGACCGGGTCTTGAACGGCTTGCCGTCCGGGCCGAGGATCGAGCCGAAGGACACGTGCACGGCCTGCACGTCCTCGGTGAGCCAGCCGGCGCGTCGGGCGGCCTCGAACAGCAGCCGGAAGTGCAGCGTCTGCCGGGCGTCCACCAGGT
>CAZMDO010000073.1:0-10507 GCA_964564445.1 uncultured Ruaniaceae bacterium
CCTCGGTGGGGTGGATCGCCACCGGGATGCCGCGGCCGTTGTCCTGCACCCGCACCCCGCCGTCGGCGAGCAGCGTGATCTCGATGTGGTCGCAGTGCCCGGCCAGGGCCTCGTCCACGGAGTTGTCCACCACCTCGTACACCAGGTGGTGCAGACCCCGCTCACCGGTGGACCCGATGTACATGCCAGGGCGCTTGCGGACTGCCTCCAGCCCCTCGAGAACGGTGATGTTGCCGGCGTCATAGCCAGTCGACCCGGTAGGTGTGGAGGTGGATCCAGGCTCTGGCCCTGTCGTCTCGTCAACCACGTTCTTCTGGCGCTCCTATCGTCATCGGTGCACGCCGTCGGACCGACCCTCGCTGGGGCCGGTGCCTCACGTGCCGGCCCAGGGTTCTCATGATCAGATGTCACTGCCCCCCGGACGCTTGCTCGATTCTACCCTGAAACGACGCAGATTCCGAGCCTGTCCACAGTGTTGTCCACAACGTTTCCGGCCCCTGTGCACAGGGGTGTCAGCCGTAGGTGTCCCGGGGTCCACGGCCACCCTGCACGCGCCGGGTGCCGCGGCTCCAGGTGGGTCCGCCGGGGCCGAGCACGGTGATCGAGGTGACCACTCCTTCGCCCACCTCCTCGGCCAGCCGGCGGTCCAGCTGCGGGGTGAGCAGCCGGATCTGGGTGGCCCACGCGGTGGAGTCGGTGCGCACCACGAGCACGCCGTCCTCGAAGGTCTCCGGCACACAGTGGTCGGCGATCTGGTCCCCGACCACCTCCCGCCACCGGCCGATCACCCCACCGATGGACAGCGGCTGCTTCCACCCGAGCTGGCGGGCCAGGTTCTGCACCGCATCGCCGAGCGGAGCGGGATCCCGAGCGGACTGAGGGGCACTGGGCAGGTACACCTCATCCGCCCGACGGCGGCGCTTGGGTCGCGTAGTGGCCATCCCCTTGGCCCGGGCTGCTTCCCGTGCGCGCGCCAGCGCGGCGCGCGCCGCGCCGTCCGGGTCGCCGGGGTCCGGGTCGCCACTGTCCGGGCCGCCGGGGTCCGGGTCGCCACTGTCCGGGTCGCCGACGTGCTCAGCGGCGTCCTCGGCGGCCGGTAGCTCCTCGTCACCGGACACGGGTGGCCACCGAACCCATCACATCCACCCGGGCACCCTCGAGCACCTCGGGCACGTCCTCGGCCACCGCGGCCGTGATCAGCACCTGCTCGGCCGGGGCGATCAGCTCGGCCAGCCGGTCCCGCCGCCGGGTGTCCAGCTCGGCGAACACGTCATCGAGGATGAGCACCGGTTCGTCGGCGTCGTGCCAGTCGTCGTCGGCCTTGAGCAGCTCGTAGCTGGCCAGGCGCAGCCCGAGGGCCAGCGACCAGGACTCCCCGTGCGAGGCGTACCCCTTGGCGGGCAGCTCGTCCAGGTACAGCTCAAGCTCGTCCCGGTGCGGGCCGACCAGGCTCACCCCGCGCTCGATCTCCTTGCTGCGCAGGTGCGCCATCGCCTCCAGCAGCCGGGCCTCCACCACCCCGGCCTGGGTGAGCGCCTCGGTGTCGTCCACGGCGGGTGCCTCGGGCCGGCCGGGACCGCCGTCGGCACCGGACATCGCCCGGTCCACACTGGCCCGGTAGAACATCCGGGCCTCGCTCTGCCCCGAGCTGACCTGGGTGTAGGCGTGCGCCAGGTGCGGGCGGAGCGCGTTCACCAGCCGCACCCGGGCGGCGATCAGCTGGGCCCCGGCGGCCGCGGCCTTGTCGTCCCACACGTCCAGGGTGCGCAGGTCCAGCGTGGTGCCCGAGCGCCGCTGGGTGCCGGCGGACTTCAGCAGGGCGTTGCGCTGGCGGACCACCCGCTCGTAGTCCGAGCGCACCGCGGCCAGCTTCGGGCTGAGCAGCACCAGCAGCTCGTCCAGGAACCGGCGCCGGCCCTCCGGGTCGCCCTTGACCAGGCTGAGGTCCTCGGGGGCGAACAGCACGGTCCGCAGCCGACCGGCCAGGTCCTTCGCCCGCGGCAGCGGGGCGCGGTTGAACCGGGCCCGGTTCGCCTTCCCGGCCACCAGCTCCAGCTCCAGCAACGCGCTGCGGCCCTGCCGCACCACCTTCGCCTGGATGATCGCCCGCGGCGCACCAGCGCGCACCAGCGCCGCGTCCGCGGAGACCCGGTGGGAGGAGAAGGTGGCCAGGTAGCCGAGGGACTCCACCAGGTTGGTCTTGCCCTGCCCGTTCGGCCCGACCAGCGCGGTCACCCCGGGGTCGAGCGCGAGCAGCACCTCGGTGTAGGACCGGAAGTCGGTCAGCGCCAGGTCAGAGACGTGCACGAGCCCTCACCGGCCCGACCGAGTCATGCGGAAGGCGCACCGGGACGACCAGGGTGAGCTCCGCCGTCATTCAGCGGAAGGTTTCGTGGCGTGACCGCCGAACTGCTGCCGCAGGGCGGCCACCGCCTTCATCGCCGGGGAGTCCTCCTGGCGGGAGTCGAACCGGGCGAACAGCGCGGCGCTGATCACCGGCGCCGGCACCGCCCGCCGCACCGCCTCCTCCACGGTCCACCGACCCTCACCGGAGTCGGCCACGTAGCCGCGGATGTCGTCCAGGTCCGGATCCTCGTTCAGCGCCTTGACCAGCAGCTCCAGCAGCCAGGAACGCACCACGGTGCCGCGCTGCCACGCCTCGAAGATCGCCCCGACGTCGCCGATCAGGTCGTCCCGGGCGGCGAGGATCTCGTACCCCTCCGCATACGCCTGCATCACGCCGTACTCGATGCCGTTGTGCACCATCTTCGCGTAGTGCCCGGCGCCGACCGGACCGGCGTGCACGAAGCCCTCGTTGCGCGGACCGTCCGGGCGGAGCGCGTCGAAGACGGGCATCAGGTACTCGATGGTGGCGTCGTCGCCGCCGACCATCAGGCCGTACCCGTTGGTCTCGCCCCACACGCCGCCGGAGACGCCGGCGTCCACGTAGACCAGGTCCCGCGCGCCCAGCTCCTCGGCGCGGCGCAGGTCGTCGGTGTACTTGGAGTTGCCGCCGTCGATGATCACATCACCGGGGCTGAGCAGGTCGGCCACCTCGGTGACCACCGACTCGGTGATCTCCCCGGCGGGCACCATCACCCACACCACGCGGCGCTCATCACCCTCGAGGGCCTGGACCATCTCCGCGAGGGAGGCGGCGTCGGTGACCTCGGGGTTCTGGTCGTAGCCGGTGACCTGGTGGCCCTTCAGCCGCAGCCGGTCGCGCATGTTGCCGCCCATGCGGCCCAGTCCCACGAGTCCGATGTGCATCTGCGCGATCCTTTCGTTCTTGGTGGCTGCTGCTCAGGCGCCGAACCGGATCGGCATCAGCAGGTAGCGGAACTCCTCGGCGTGGTCGGTGCCGTCGATCGAGTCCTGCCCGGTCATCACCGCCGGCTTGGAAGGGTGGGTGAAGGACAGCCGGACGAAGTCGGAGTCCAGCGAGCCGAGCCCGTCGAGCAGGTACTGCGGGTTGAACGCGGTGCTGATGTCCTCGCCCACGAGCGTGGACTCCAGCGCCTCGGAGGCCTGGGCGTCGTCACCCTGGCCGGCCTCGAGGACCACCTGACCGTCGGTGAACGACAGCCGGATCGGGGTGTTCCGCTCGGCCACCAGGGCCACGCGCTTGGCCGCCTCGACCAGGTCGGCGGTGGCGGTGACGGTGTGCGTGGAGGTCTGCTCCGGGAACAGACGCCGCACCGGCGGGTAGTCACCTTCGAGCAGCAGCGAGGTGGTGCGGCGGCCGCCAGCCTCGAACCCGATGATGTCCCCGCCCTCGGCCAGGGCGAGCTCTACCGAACCGGCGCTGGAGAGGTTCTTGGCCACGTCGGACAGGGTGCGGGCGCGTACCAGCGCGGTCCGGGACACCGCCGGGCTGGCGGGGCTCCAGTGCACCTCCCGCATCGCCAGCCGGTACCGGTCGGTGGCGAGCATGGTGAGCGTGTCGCCCTCGATCTCCAGCTTCACACCGGTGAGCAGCGGCAGGGTCTCGTCCCGGCCGGCGGCGATGGTCACCTGGGCGATGGCGCGGGCGAAGGAGTCGCCGTCGATCGTTCCGGTGACCTCCGGCAGGTCCGGCAGCGAGGGGTACTCCTCCACCGGCATGGTCAGCAGCGTGAACCGGGAGGCACCGCAGACCACCATCACCCGGTTGCCCTCCACGGCCACCTCGACCGGCTTGTTCGGCAGCGCCCGGGCGATCTCGGCGAGCAGCCGGCCGGAGACCAGCACCGAGCCGGCCTCCTCCACCTCGGCGGTCACGGTGGAGCGGGCAGAGACCTCGTAGTCGAAGGTGGACAGCACCAGGCTGCCCTCGGCCTCAGCGGTGAGCAGCACCCCGGCCAGCACCGGCGAGGGCGGCCGTGTCGGCAGGCTCCGGGAAGTCCAGGTGACGGCGTCGGCCAGTACGTCTCGCTCCACCCTGAACTTCACGATGCGGGCCCTACTTTCTGATCGTCGTACTCGGGCTACTGAGCATAGTGAGTCAGTAGCGGGCGGGTGTCCACGTCTCCCGGGCGGAGCAGGACAGAGGTCTGTCTCCGAGGTTAGACGACAGCGGTGGCTTGTGGGGGCCCGAACGGCGGATGGCTGCATCTTCGGCTCGGCCCGGGTCGCGGATCGGTAGCTGTTGGTTGTTCACATCATCGGATCGTTAAAGGTCTCGTGGTCGTCATCGGTGCTGTGGACAGTGGGGGAAAGCAGCATCTGTGCAGGTCAGCGCGGACGGCAGGGTGTGGACAGCTGGTGGGACCGAGGTGCACAGCGCCACGGGGCGGGTGTGGACGCCACCGGTGGCCCCCATCGGCGTCCACGGGAACGGGGCAGGTTGTCCACGTCCGGTGCGGTGGTTATCCACGGCTTTCCACAGCGTTGTCCACAACTGTGCATTTCACCGACTTTGTCAGGTGCGCTGCTGCTGCTTGATCCGGTTCGTCAGCTCGGTGACCTGGTTGAAGGTGGAGCGTCGTTCGGCCATCTGCTGGCGGATCTTCTTGTTCGCGTGCATCACCGTGGTGTGGTCGCGGCCGCCGAACAGCTGGCCGATCTTCGGCAGGGACAGCTCGGTGAGCTCACGGCACAGGTACATGGCGATCTGCCGGGCGTTGACCAGCACGCGGGAGCGGTCGGCGCTGCACAGGGCCTCGATGGTCACCCCGAAGTAGGAGGAGGTCTGCGCCATGATCATCGACGGGGTGATCTCCGCACCATCGGTGTCGGTGATCAGGTCCTTGAGCACCATCTCGGCCAGCGGCAGGTCCACCGACTGCCGGTTCAGGTTGGCGAACGCGGTCACCCGGATCAGGGCGCCCTCCAGCTCGCGGATGTTGGAGGAGATCTTCGAGGCGATGTACTCCAGCACCTCGCTGGGTGCCTGCAGCGACTCGCTGCCCGCCTTCTTGCGCAGGATCGCGATGCGGGTCTCCAGGTCGGGCGGCTGCACGTCGGTGATCAGCCCCCACTCGAACCGGGACCGCATCCGGTCCTCGAACCCGTTCAGGTGCTTGGGCGGCAGGTCGGAGGTGATCACCACCTGCTTGTTGTCGTTGTGCAGGGTGTTGAAGGTGTGGAAGAACTCCTCCATCGTCTGCTCCTTGCCCTGCAGGAACTGGATGTCGTCGATGAGGAGCACGTCCACCTCGCGGTAGCGCCGCTGGAACGCCTCGGCCTTGTCGTCGCGGATGGAGTTGATGAAGTCGTTGGTGAACTCCTCGGAGTTCACGTACCGCACCCGGATGCCGGGGTAGAGGCTCTTCGCGTAGTGGCCGATCGCGTGCAGCAGGTGGGTCTTGCCCAGCCCGGACTGTCCGTAGATGAACAGCGGGTTGTACGCCTTCGCGGGGGCCTCGGCGACGGCGGTCGCGGCCGCGTGCGCGAACCGGTTGGAGGAGCCGATCACGAACGTGTCGAACGAGTAGTTCGGGTTCAGCCGGGCGTTCGGGTCCACACCGGTGGCGTAGTTGTCCACCCGCGGCGGCACGGGTGGTTCCACCGGCCGCTGCTGGGTCGTGGTGGTCGTGGTGGGGTCGCTGCCGTCGCCGGCGGGCGAGCTGCCGCGGTCCGCTGCTGCGGGACGTTCCGCCGGCTCGTGGTGGTCCTGGTCCTCCAGGGAGGGATCGACGGTGACCGCGATCCGCACGGTGCGCTCCAGCGCGGCCGACAGGGCGGAGATGATCGACTCCCGGGCACGGGTCTCGATGTAGTCCTTGGCGAACTCGCTCGGCACGGCGAGCAGGATGGTGTCATCGATCACGCCCAACGGCTTGGTCAGCCGGATGAACCCGGCCTGCGCGCCGCCGAGGGTGCCGCGGCTGTTCAGGATCGACTGCGCCCGCTGCCAGGCCTGGGTGAGATCACTGGGATCGACTGGCGACTCTGACACTGGACCCCCTGCCTGAAGGAATGTTCGATCGATGATTGCCACGGGACCGGTCCGTGCCGTGGGTGCAGCGGTGCGGACCGGGTGGTGATCCACAACTCTATCCACAGTCTGTGAGTAACCGGGTGCGGACCGGTGAGGCGTTGATCTGCTGCGGCTCTCGCGGTGGTGGACCATGCACCGTGCGATGTGAGGGTAACCATGGACCGGTGGTTCCTGCCACCGGGTTGTCCACAGGGAACGCTCGATCGTGAGCAAGCCCATGTTTCCGCGGTTTGACCGGTGTTCTGGCCACCACGTATCGTGGGTCAGTCATATGGACCACTGTGCCCACGTGCTGGTGCGCAGCGGCCGTAACGTCTTGCGCCTCGCGAATCGTGGGGCGGCACACTTCCCGACGTCTTGGAGCAGAACCGTGAGCAAGCGGACCTTCCAGCCGAACAACCGGCGCCGAGCCAAGGTGCACGGCTTCCGACTGCGGATGCGCACCCGCGCGGGCCGCGCGATCGTCGCCTCGCGCCGCCGCAAGGGCCGTCGCGCCCTGACCGCCTGAGACGCTGAGGGCGGTGCTGCCGGCTCGGTATCGGATGCGCCACGGCGACGAGTTCGGCGCGGCGATCTCCTCCGGTGCCCGCAGCAGCACTCGACGCGTCGTGGTGCACTACCACTGCGGATCCACCCGGGCCGAGCAGGCCCGGGTGGGTTTTGTTGTGTCCAAGGCCGTGGGCGGGGCAGTGCAGCGCAACCTGGTGAAGCGGCGGCTGCGCGCGGCGATGGCCGAGGACCTGGCCGAGCTCCCTACCGGTGCCGCGGTGGTGGTGCGCGCGCTGCCGTCGGCGGCCACCGCCTCCTACGCCGAGCTGCGCACGGACCTGCACCGCACCTGGCGCAACGCCCAGCGCAAGGCCGAGCAACGGTCCGGCCGCTCCCACCAGGGCGGGGGCCGGGCCTCGGCGCCGCGGGCGGCCGAGCGTGCAGCATCAGCCGGTGCTGTTCCCGGAGCAGTCCGATGACGGCGGAGCGCACCTCCCGCAACCCGCTCACCTGGGCCCTCACTGGTCTGGTGCGGGGCTACCAGCTGATCGTCTCGCCGTGGCTGGCACCTCGGTGCCGGTACTACCCGAGCTGTTCGGCCTACGGCCTGGAGGCGCTGCAGAAGCACGGGCCGCTGACCGGCACGGTGCTGGCGGTCTGGCGGGTGCTGCGGTGCAACCCGTGGTCGGCCGGTGGTGTGGACCAGGTGCCGTCGCGGGAGGACCTGCCCTGGCGTCGTCGGCGCAGGACGACCCCTGAGCACGGCGACGAGCAGCAGCACACGGATGGTCCGCCGTCGGGCCCGGACCGCTTAGCCTATGGAGCAGACCAGAGGCTCCACCACAGACTTTCCCACCAGAGTCCGCACCAGCGGATCTGACCTTAGGAGACCAAGCCAGCAGATGGGTTTCTTCGACACTGTGCTGTGGCCACTCAAGGTGGCCGTGGCCTGGATCATGGTGCGAGCGCACGATGCGCTCACCTTCATCGGTATGGATCCGGCCAGCGGCTGGGCGTGGCTGCTGTCGATCGTCGCGCTGGTGGTGGTGATCCGGATCCTGCTGATCCCGCTGTTCGTGCGGCAGATCAAGGCCTCGCGCGGGATGCAGGTGGTGCAGCCGGAGATCCAGAAGCTGCAGAAGAAGTACAAGGGCAAGACCGATCCCGCCTCCCGGCAGGCCATGCAGCAGGAGATGATGGCCATCTACAAGGAGGCTGGTACGTCGCCGTTCGCCTCCTGCCTGCCGCTGATCGCGCAGATGCCGGTGTTCTTCGCCCTGTACCGGGTGCTGTACTCGCTGTCTGCCGTGGCTGGCGGAACCTATGCGCGGGACAGCATCGGACCGCTGACGCAGGAGCTGGCCGCCCAGGCGGAGGCCTCCACCATCTTCGGCGCCCCGTTGGCGTCCAGCTTCATGGGCGACGGGGCCACGGTCGCGGTCCGGGTGGTCACCGCCACGCTGATCGTGCTGATGTCGGCCACCACGCTGTTCACCCAGCGCCAGCTGACGATGAAGAACATGCCGGCCTCGGCGATGGACAACCCGATGGCCCGCCAGCAGCGGATGCTGATGTACATCTTCCCGCTGATCTTCCTGTTCATCGGCGTGCAGTTCCCGATGGGTGTGCTGATCTACTGGACCACCTCGAACCTGTGGACCCTGGGCCAGCAGTTCATCGTGATCCGCAACTCGCCCACGCCCGGCTCGGAGGCGGAGAAGAAGTACCTGGAGCGCAAGGCCCGCAAGGCGGCGCGCAGGCCTGCGAAGAACCGGGGGATCTCGCTGGAGGACGAGGGGGTTGCGGCTGAGCTCGAGGAGGGCGGTGCCTCCGAGGAGGAGAAGGCCGCGGAGAGCCGCCAGCGGGTGCAGCCCAAGCGAAATGCACCGCGGTCCAAGCGCAAGGGCAAAGGGGCTGCGACCGGCTGATCGGGCGCCTGCGAGCATGACCACACCGGCGTCGCCGGTCCAGCGCACCACCCCTCGCGGGGAGCGCGAACGAGACGAGAGGCTGAGAGCATGACGAACGAGACTGCAGCGGTGGGCTCCGACGAGCAGACCCCGGAACCCGCGGAGGCCACCGACGAGCGCGCTCGTCTGGAGGAGGAGGGCGAGGTCGCGGCCGACTACCTCGAGGAGCTCCTCGACATCGCCGACCTGGACGGGGACATCGACATCGACGTCGACCACGGTCGGGCGGCGGTGGCCGTGGTCACCGAGGAGGATGACGAGACGCTCAGTGCGCTGGTCGGCAAGAACGGTGAGGTGCTGGATGCGCTGCAGGAGCTGACCCGGCTGGCGGTTCAGGCGAAGACCGGGGACCGCAGCCGGCTGATGCTGGACGTTGCCGGCTACCGGAAGAACCGGAAGGCGGAGCTGACCGCGCTCGCTGAGGAGGCGATCGCGCGGGTGCAGGAGAGCGGGGAGGATGTGGCCCTGAAGCCGATGAACCCGTTCGAGCGCAAGGTGGTGCACGACGCGGTGGCCGCTGCCGGTCTGGTGAGCGATTCCGAGGGTGCGGAGCCGAACCGGCACGTGGTGATCCGCGCCGCCGGCTGAGCTGGGGCACTGATGCAGGAGAACATGCCGGAGAGCGTTGCTGTGGATGACGCCCGCAGCCGGGAGATCCTAGGGCTGGCCTGGGGTGGTGCGGCGCACTTCGCGGAGCTGCTCGCCCAGGAGGGTGAGCTACGCGGGCTGATCGGGCCACGGGAGCTGCCGAAGCTGTGGAGCCGGCACGTGCTGAACTCCGCTGCAGTGGCTCAGTTCCTGCCCGAGGAAGGGTCGCTCGCCGATGTCGGGTCGGGCGCGGGACTCCCGGGTGTGGTGCTCGCACTGATGCGGCCCGAGCTGGACGTCCACCTGGTCGAGCCGATGCAGCGTCGGGTGGAGTGGCTCATCGAGGTGGTCGAGGAGCTGGACCTGGACAACGTGACCGTGCACCAGGTGCGGGCCGAGGAGCTGCACGGCCGGTTGACTGTGGATGTGGTGACGGCGAGGGCGGTGGCAGCGCTGGACAAGCTGGCGCGGATGTGTCTGCCGCTGGTGGCACCGGGCGGCCGGCTGCTGGCGCAGAAGGGGCAGCGTGCGGCGGCCGAGGTGGAGAAGGCGGACACGGTGCTGCGCAGGCTCGGGGTGGTGGACGTGGCGATCCACGAGGTCGACATGCTCGGTGATGGCGATGTAACCCGGGTGGTCGAGGCTCGGAAGAAGTAGCGGACGCTGTGTCCGAAGGCTGCCGCGATTAGAACAGAGGTTCTATTTCTGCGGAGCCTCTCGGCGCTACGGCGACCCGACCTTGGCTGTGGTCCTCTTGTTGGGAAGGGCGTGGTGGCGGAGCGTGTGCCCTCGTGTTTCACGTGCAACGGGAGTGCAGTAGCTGGTCCCACTGTCGACCCGATGACGATGGGTGTCATTCCCGTGACATGGTGTGCCTGCGCGCATCGGGCCGGAGTGGAGTGCTGCTCGAGCGTTCGCCGAGATGAGATGCGACTGCCGTGGGCGTGGAGACGACCGGGGACAATGTCGTTGCGGTCGTAGCGTCCGCGTACGGATGAGCGGGCGCGCTCTCTGGTTGGGACCACGTGGGACATGGGCA
>CAZMDO010000074.1:0-10226 GCA_964564445.1 uncultured Ruaniaceae bacterium
CCACAGCCTGACTCAGCTCGTATACGCCCAACCTTGATACGCAGGGTTACCAGTAAGCCCCGTATTGTTGCAGCGGATGCACGACCGTGGCCCTCCCCTAACAGACGAGGCGAGCGTCCACCTACAAGCCACAGGCCTCCAACCGGCTATCGAGAAGCTCGTGGCCCAGATCCTCCCGTAATTGCTTCCCTCGCCCGCGCTGTGGGTCATGACTACGGGCGGTTCACATAGAGGGTCCGCTGTGGCCGGGATGCGGTTGGTCTGACTCCGGCTGCTCGTTGCCAGCAGGGTTCTGGTGGAGCTGTTGCTGTTCGGCAAGCCGTTCTTGTAGTTCGTGTAACCGGCGGCGGTCGTCGTCGCGGGTGTCGGTGCTCCTGAGGTCGTCCAGGTGGCGATGCAAATCGGTGAGGCGTCGAGCTCGGGCGGCTGGTAGAGCTCGGTCGTCCGTGCACGGCTCGGCGGTGGCGATCGTCACCAGTGCGGCCTGTGCGGTGGCTCGCGCGTACTGCTGGACGGCGTCCGTTGTAGTACTGCCAAGGACTTGCTCGTCGCTGGTGATGCCGTAGCGGTCCCGGTAGGCAACGATTGCGCGAACCTTCGTGCGCCAGGTGCGCCGCGCTTCGGGGTCCTCGGGAGCAGAGACAATGCGACCCGCCCAGGGCTCCTGGCCCTGCTCCACTCGCGTGACAAGCTGGTCGATGCGAGCGTCGATCAGGTCAGCCTGGCGCAGAGTCCACGCGCGGACCTCTTCGTCGATCTTTGGTGTGGGTGGGGCAAGCACAGCTGGCTCGCGCTGATCGATGACTGCTTCGGCGACGGCGATCGGGTCAAAGCCCTCCTGGCTAGCGAGGTAGGCGGCGGCCGCGATCGCCTCGTTCGAGTCGAGCCGGGACGTTGCGGTCAGGACGCTGCGCATGACCGCAACGCGGCCCTCCACAGTGCTGGTGTCGGCATGGGAGAGTGCCACGTCGATGGCCGCATGAGTCAAAGGGCGGGAGGTCGCCAGTGCCTGAGCCAATTGTTGGCCTTGACCATCTTCGACGAGCGAAGCCGGGTCCTTCTCGGTCAAGTGTGCGGCACGCGCGTGGCCGGCCTCGCCCGGTTCGAGCATGTCCCACAGTCGTGCCGTGGCTGCTTGGCCGGCCGGATCGCTATCCAGTGCGACGATCATGTGGCGTACAGAGTCACGGTGCAGCTCCCGCAGCAGCTGAAGTTGCTCGGCGGTGATCGCGGCGCCACATGGAGCGACGGGCACGACGTCCGCACTCACTGCTCGCACCGCGGCCACGTCGGCGGCTCCTTCACAGAGCACTACGGGTGCTCCTGCCGCGATGGCCTCCCGAGCCGCCGGATCGAGACCATAGAGGGTCTTCGACTTGTCATAGGCCAGGTGGCTGGGGTGATTCAGATACTTCGGTGTGCGATCGTCAGCTGTGGCGGGGTTCGCGCGGGCGGTAACGGCAACGACCTGACCCGCGCTGTTGTGAATCGGGAAGAGCACACGGTCGCGGAACCGGTCGATGATTCGCCCGTCACGGGTCTGGGACGCAACGCCCGCGCTGATCAGATCCTCATCCGTGTAGCCGGCCTGCCGTAGGTGCGAGACCAGCGCGGTCCAGCTGGCAGGTGCGCGGCCGTGGGGGACGTCACCGAGACGCCGTCCGGCCAGGTACTCCCCTGTCCAATCATCGGCGGCGCCGCTGGCCTGCTGCACCCACCAAGCCCAGGCGGCGGCGTTGACCTCGATCGCGCGCTCCACCGCTGGCTCTCCGTCGACGGCTTCCTCGTGAACCGGTGCAGCGGGGGGGATGCTGTCGTCCGGTGGGACCGGCGGTGCTGTGATCCAGTCCGGCAGGTCGTACCGGTCTCCAGCCTTACCAGAGGTGGGAGCACCGAGTCGGTGGTGCAGCACCTGAGCAACCGACTTCGCTCCCTCGAGGGGGCGCTCCTGGTGCGTCTCGCGGAGCAGTAGCACCAGGTCGGCACCGGCCGCTTCGTGGGCGGCGAGGCGGTTCGCCAGTGCGGGCCATGCCTCGTCCGCTACTACAGGGGCGGCGACCGGCTCGGGCAACGCGTGGCGCACCACGGCCTGGATGCGAGCATCGCGGCCCGGTTCCAGGGACTCGGCGATCGCATCCTCATAGGCGGGTACAAGGCTGGCCAGGCTGATGGCGTCTTCGTGTTCACGCAGTAGTGCACCGAGCGCCGAGCCATCGTCGCCCTCGGTGCGGATCATCTGCATTAGTGCATCTCGTGCGGCACGAGCGGGGTCAGTTTGCTCGTGCGGGTCTGGTTCGATCAGGCTGCGGGTTTCCACATAGGCGCGGTTGTCGAGGCGACCGCGGGTCAGTGCCGTGTAGAGCAAGTCACGGGTCGAACCACGGTTGAGCACCGCGTGGCAGGTATCAACGGTCAGCCCCTGGGCGCGGCGGATGGTGGAGGCGTAGCCGAGTTCGGTGTGAGTAGCCACGTATTTGGCTGGTAGGTGCGTGCGGGCACGGGTGCGGTGGTGGCGCACCCGCAGGGACCCGTCGGCCAGGACGCTCTCGATGGTCCACAGGTCTCCGTTCTTGACGTAGTCGGTCTTACCAACCCGCAGCCGCCGGTCGTTGTGACGGGTCAGCACGGTATCGCCGCGACGGCACGCCAGCCCATCGCTGAGATCCACGGTCTCGCTCCCCCGGACTACCCCCGCGGCGATGCGATGCAGCTGTGCCCGTTCGTTCAGCGATCTCACGTCCTCGCTGCGGACAGCGAGCATCAGCGACACCCGGCCACGGTCAGTATCGTGCTGCCAAGCAGCGTAAGCCTCTTCCAGCAGACCATCCACGGCACCCCCGCGTACCCGGCCGTCCTCGATGTAGAAGTCCAAGGCGGTAACATCGCCAGTCCGTAGGCGCAGCGATGCCTGCGCTTCCCCCTTTGTGGCGAAGCGGTGGACCTGTCGCAGCTGAACCGAGCCGACCACCTGCTCGAGCAGACGCACCGCTCCCCCGGCAGCGACTGCGTTCAACTGCGCAGGATCGCCTAGCAGTCGTACCCCTGCGCCAGCGTCAGCGGCGATCCCGACCACACGGTTCAAGTCGAGCGTTCCGGCCATTGCCGCCTCATCGACCAACACTAGAGTGCCGGCATCGACGGTGAGCCCGCTTGGACCGGTGGCGTGGGCGTGCTCGTGCAAGAACTTGGCCAGCGTTTCGGCCTCGATGCCCAGTTCCTCGCGTAGCACCGCGGCCGCGGCGGCGGACGGTGCGAGTGCGACCATGCGCACGCCCGCCTTGGTCGCGGCCGCGACCAAGGCGCGCATTGCCGTCGTCTTGCCGGCACCCGCGGGACCGATGCCCACTTCAATCCGTCGACCACCGCAGGCAAACCGGCGGGCCAGTTCGCGCTGTTCCGCGCTCAGGGGATGTTTCGTTCGAGCATCGGCCCGATCGAGGACCTGTTCAACGATCTCTTCGGCGACACGGGGTCCCGCCTCCTCGGTGGCGGCGTCCACGAGATGCTCCTCGGCCTCGAGAACCTGAGGGTGGCTGTATAGGGCCGAACCGTGCACCGAGTAGACCGATGACCCGTCCGCGCGAGACAAGGTCTCGGGCGTTGGGTTCTGTTCCTGCGGGCTTAGCCGCGTTGACGCCTCGAGCACCGCATTGGTGATCGTTTGTTCCAGCATCGTTGCGTCCGTGACCGACACGGGCAGGTCCCGCATCACTCGTTGGACCTCGGCTCGCACATGCCACTGATTCCAGGTGGCGCGGCGATCGATCAGCGCATCCAGGACCCGGTAGACGATCTCGACCGCACTCACCGGACCGACTTCCTGGGTACCAGTGCGGCCGAGGGTGTCCTCGAGCATCTCCTCCACAGCGGACTCGCCACCAAGCACCCGAGCGGCCCGCCGCCGCCACTCTCCCACGCGCTGCGACAGCGGCCGCAGGTCCTCCTTCGGACCCCTAGTCTGCAGAGTAGCCTGCTGGGCGAGCCGGTGTTGTACCGCCCGATCCGGGTCACGCCCGTGCTGTGCTCGATAGGTCTCGACCAGGGTCGCGTAGGAGCGTTCAATGTCGGCGCGGCGGGAGGAGAACTCCTCCCGCACTCCCCTGTCGATGCCGACGATCTCGCGCACCGGCATGCGCCCATCTGCCCGCGCTTCGGGCGCGAACTCCACCCCGAGACGAGCCTTCAGCTCGCGCTCGACGTTGCCGTTGTAGCGCTCGGAGGCCGCCACGCCGAGGGCGTGTAGCACCCGGCCATCCAGACTCAGCCAGCGACCGTCCACCTCCGGATCGGCCGAACGTGCCTGCACCCGGTTGGAGACGGCGACATGGGTGTGCAAGTTCGGATCGCCCGCCCGCGAGTCCAGGTGATCGAACGCGGCAGCGATCAGTCCGTGAGTGTCGACCTGCTTGACTCCCCCCGCGCCGAGCCGGGTCAGTCCGGCCTCCTTCTCCACCCAGGCTAGGGCTTCCCGCCAAGCGGTCCGGTGTGCCTCGGCCACCTGCGCCCGCACAGGATCATCGGCCAGCGCCCACAGCGTCGAAACGCTCTTGGCGGGAGTGAACACCAGGTCGTAGCCAGCGACCGGGTGGCGTTGCTCGCGGCCCACGCTCGCGAGCAACTGCGCTACCTGCGCATCGCTGACCGACCCCTCATGCAGCATGCTGGCGATCTGCCGTGCGGCCTCCCAGCGCAACTCGTCCCGCTCCGGTCCCGGGAGTGGGTCTCGGTCGTTCTCGGCCTTGAACGAGGCGAACAATCCAGACAGCAGCTCGCCGTAGCCGCGGTCATCCGGTGGGTCGTACCGGGCAAACTTCCGCCCCAGTTGGGAGGCTCGGTCAGCCTCTTGCACGCTCGCTCCGGCAGTGAGCGCTTCGCGCTCGATGCGCTCTGCGTCGGGGTGCTTACCTTCCCCGAACAGGTTCTTCATCTGCGCCTCGGTCACCACCCCGGCTATGTCGAGGCCGGCTAGCCCGGCACCGACCCACTCCCCCGGCGGGTTGCCGTGCTGCAGGTAGTACGCCGACAGGTCCTGACCACGCTCGCGCTGGACGTCGGCGGAGGCGACCTGTCGGGTCAGGTACGTGTAGCCGTTCCCGGCGTG
Source organism: uncultured Ruaniaceae bacterium (assembly GCA_964564445.1). Classification (GTDB taxonomy): domain Bacteria; phylum Actinomycetota; class Actinomycetes; order Actinomycetales; family Beutenbergiaceae; genus Ruania. The sequence goes on from CAZMDO010000074.1 coordinate 5,102, forward strand.
AAGGACGTGTACCGTCATCATGACGCGGTATCACCTCCCGTCTCCGTCAGCCTCACACTGTAGTGCAAGAGGTGTGTCAGTCTCAGTGGGTGTGTCTTTGATGGGGGTGTGTTTTTGAATCAAGTGTTAGGTTGGTGGCACAAGCGAACAGTTCTTCCGTTGTCGCAAGCGTTAATGTGCGACTAGGTCAAGGAGTGGTTCTGGACATGGCTGGCAAGACAAGTGCTCAGGTGGCAGCACGACAGCGTGCGAGGCAAGCACGCCTAGAGCTGGACGCCGAACGCATCGCGCGAGAGGAGCAGGTCGATGACGCGGCCGCCGACTACCTGCTGCTGGCGGATGAGCGTGCCAAGCTATTGGAGTCCGTGCGCACGATCGAAGGACGTATGCTCGCACCCGTCAGCCGCCTAGTCGAACTCGGCGAGTCCCGCCGGCGTATCGTCGCACTCCTGAACCTGGGCACCGACGATGCCCGTCGCGTCGGCGCGCATATCCGCAACCTCAAGGCCCAGGCCGAGAGGGCTGCCACAGGAACTCGCGAGGTCATCGAGACTGGCCCTACGGGCTGACCCCTCGTGCCCGCAACCGCAGACGGTAGCCGGTGGGTCGTACGTCCGGACTGGTTGACCACGGCCCTCATCAAGGACAGTGTTAGGCGGCGGTACTGGTCCAAGGTTTATGTGCCCTCGAGCGAAGACTGCTGGTACTGGACTGGCGCCATCAGTGGAAAGGGTCACGGCCGGTTCTGGATCGGGGACGGACACGTGATCATTGCGCACAGGTTCGCGTATGCTCTCGCGTTCCCAGGTGCGACGTTGCCCGCGGTAGTAGCTCATGAGTGTGACAATCCGCTCTGTCAGAATCCCGGCCAGGGACACCTGCACGCCTCGACCGCGGCAGAAAACCGCGCGGAGTGGTCTCAGCGCCGTGACACCATCTCCAACCCACTACGTGACACCCGTGGTTCCCTAGGCCGCGCGATTGCTATGCGCGAGACGGCGCGTGAGCGGTCGTGCCTAGACACCACCGCAGCCGCCGGCCTCCGTCCCGTCGACCGTGATCAGCCGCCTTTATGGTGAATTAGTCACGGCGATGACGCCTACCGTCGGTCAGTCATTGCCGTCGTTGCTCGACTGGCGGAGGATGGCCGCCCCGCGAGTTCGGGTGCGGATCGTGCGCCGCTCGCCCTCGTCACTCCACTCGTAGGGCCGAAGTCGTCAGCCAGTTCTCGGGGATCGTGTATCCAGATCGCGGCATGAGCCTCTCGCCAAGCCGACTCTGATCCCCACGTAGGAACCGGTGGAGAGCAACGGTGGCCCTCGCGCTAGTGACTTATCAGCCGTCCTCGGGCGGACATCTGTGGAGTCCTCGGTAATCAGGGTCACCTCACGCGGCACGCCGCTCGCCGTGCAGCGCGCAGCGCGATGCTGGCTAGCGCTGCCTGCGGGGTAGATTCGCTGACGGTCCACGTGTGCCGCCAGTCGCCCCGGCCGTAGATGCTGGAGATCGTCGCCTCCACCGCAGTGCCGGCCGCTTGCAGGGTGAGCGTCTTGGTGTCAGTGCGGATGATGATCCAGGCGTCCTCGGGAGCGTTCACCATCCCCGCAAGCGGGGAAAGATGTCCTGGTGAAGCAGAACGGAGGCGTGGAGGACCTCGGACTGCGGCAGCTCCGCGAGCTGCTGACTAGGCAAGGTCGCTAACGCTCGTTTCTGAGCCAGCGACTGCACGGGAGGTTTACTGCACCTGCTCGACTCGTTCGCGTCGGAGCCGGTGGACGCTTGTGCACAGCGTGTCAATGTCGTCGCGGTTGTGGCTGGTCATGATCAGGGTCTTGCCGTTCTGGACCAGTTGTTGGAAGAGGTCGCGCATCTCGATGGTGCTCTCTTCGTCCAGGGCGTTGAAGGGTTCGTCGAGCACGAGGACCTGCTGGTCTTCCATGATGGCTTGGGCAAGCCCGAGGCGCTGCTTCATACCGAGGGAGTAGTGGCGGGCCTTCTGTGGCAGGTCGGGATTAAGACCGAGCAGGGTCATGGTCCGGCGCACGTGCTGCTCATCGACGGCGTTGCGGATCCTGGCTAGCGACATGAGGTTCTCTAACCCGGTGAGGCTGGGGATGTAGCCGGGGCGGTCGATGAGGACGCCGAAGCTTTCCGGGAAGACGCGGTCCTTGGACAGGTACCGCTCATCGATGGTCACGGTGCCGGCGTCGGGGGTCAGGAATCGGGTCATGATCTTGAGCAGCACAGACTTGCCGCTGCCGTTCTCGCCCTGGATACCGGTGGCTGTGCCCGGTTCGATGGTCAGATTCACGTCACTGAACAGAACCCGACCGTGGTAGGACTTCTCGACCCCCTGCAGGGTGATGACTGACATAGTGATGCGTCTCCTAGAGGATCTGGGCGCGAGTGCGGTTGAACAGTGTGGTGGTGATGACCGCCAGAACGGCGAGCCACCCGGTGAGCGTGAGCAGCGCGAGTGGTATCAGGGCCGCCTCGGCCTCGGCGGATGCCAGGAGCCGGAGCAGAGAGGGGTGCCCGGCGGGCACCCAGTAGGAGACGGCGCCCAGCGGCCAGGCTCCAACGAGAAGGACTGCGAACGCGTAGGCACCGCCTTCGACTCGATGAGCGATGATGGTACCCAGCGCAAGCGCCACACTGGCGATGAGCACCTGCAGACACAGCGCCAGGCCCCAGGCGGATGCCAGTGTGATTGATCGCTGATCGGGGACATCGGCAGTGAACAGCGCGGTCAGCAACAGCGCCCACAGGGACAAGATCACGCTGTAGAGCAGGCTGCTAGCAGCTGCGCTACGTAGTTGACGGCCGTACCAGCGGGCCGGGGTGCCGAGGCGGATCATCTCAAGATAACTGCGCCCGTCGAGGGACCGGATGAGACGGCTATGCAGCAGGACGGCTGGTACAAGCACCAGCAACGCCGTAACGACATAGGGGATGAACACGAACTCCTCGGTCGATACCCCCTGAAGCAGACTGAGAGTGAACGCCGACGAGTTAGCGCCAGCGCCAGAGATGTAGCCGGCGTACGCCAGGAGCAGCAGCCCGCCGACGCTGCCCGCAGCCCAGACCACCGGTAGCTCGCGAAGCCGCACACGGCCACCTGCGGCGTGACGCAGTTCGCCCATGCGCGCGAGGTGGTACACGCCCACACCCGCCAGGATCAGCACCATCAGACCACCGCCCGCCCCCAAGCCGAGCACCGCGGCTGCTCGTGTGGGGAACATGTAGAGCTCAGGCCCCAGGATGCTCGTCCACGCGCCCCCGGAATAGAACGAGAGGACGCCCCACATGAACACCGCCCCCGCTACCACCGTAGGCAACCGGGGCCGCTGCAGCCCTACTGCGCTGGCCACCACGACCAGCGCCAGAGCAGTAGTCGTGACGATCACAGCGATGACCTGTAGCCCTACGACGAGGATCGGCAGCGGCAGAATGGGCGTCAGCTTCGGCCAGTCCTGCAACAGCACCGGATCGTTAGAGATCGGGCCCCAACCCCAGAGGAGCGGATGGCCAGCGGCTGCAACAAGTGTCACAAGGAGATGCATGGCGACGAGCGCACCAATCGTCGGCACCAGCACCCTGCCCTGTCCCAGCACCCAGTCGGTACGAGTCGGGTACCGCATGAGCCCCTCTGGCCTGGCGCTGAATTGCAGATGTCGCAATGTCACCCACAGCACGATCGGGACCATCCAGAAGAAAATGCTGTAGGTATCGATCAGGAGCGACAGCACGGCCTCCCAGTAGTTCAGCTGCACTCCGGCATACTCTTCCGCCTGGGCCAGGACGACCGCGTTGTAGATCCCATAGCCAATAGCACCCAGTGGGTAGACGGCGACAGGAAGCGACAGATGCTTAGGCGCCCGGCGGATCATGAGCGCACGATCCCCACGGTCTGATACTGGCGTTGCCGCACGAACAACCACAGCACCGCTGTGGATGTGAGCAGAGCGAGCCAACCTGCGAACTCAGTCCAGATCGGTTGCTGGGTGATGTCGAACCGGTACGGGGGCAGCTTGAGTTCCTCTGCCCCCAGGACAGTGAGCACGACATTCGTGGCCAGCCACAGCAGCAGCGGCGCCGCCAACGCAGCGAACTTATTGCCGATCACTGCCGTCAACAGCGTGCACCAGGCCGCCACTGTGGCCGACACCAGGGATACCCACAGACTGAAGACAACGACATACAGCGCCGGAGAGACCGCCCAGAGTTGCGAGAACGGGTACCGCGTCTCGATCGGCGCCCCCAACGGCACGCCAAATCCGTGGTCGGTATACGTGAGCTTCGCCACCAGGAAACACACCAGGGTCAACACCAGGAACAGCGCTGCGGCCAAGACTGCAGCGGCGAGCACCTTCGAAGCGAAGTATCTCCCCATGCTCACGCGCGTCCTGGTCGATAAGGCGTACGTATTCGACCACTCATCCAGCAAGGGCGGCTGTGTCAGCAGCGCGATCGCTAACGGATAGATCAGCGTGAACCACGAGAACATTCCAGTGAAGTGCTCTGTCCAGTGATCCAATGCGCTGCTAGCCAGAGTTGAGAACCCCGTCCAGAGCACAACGACGACAATCAAGCCCGCAACGACAAAGAGCTGCGGGCGGCGTAGCGCCGCCCGCAGCTCCTCTCTGACCAGCGAGGTCAAGATCTCAGTCTGCTGTCAGTTGCTTCGCCAGGAACCCTGAGCATTGACCGTGCCAAGTGCCCCTGGCGGGGTCTGAAGCCGCATCTGCACGGACGATCCTGCCCCGCTGCTGTTGTAGAGATAGTGTGTCGTGTTCTCCGACAGCGCGTAGCCCGTCCAGGTGCCGTTGGTCGCGCCCTCCATGCGAGCTCTCATCTTGACACTGCCCGCCACAGAATTGGAATTGATATAGCCCGCTGCTCCGGTGATCGCCTTCACCTGGGCCGTCGTGAGGCCCGACCCGCCAAGCCCCGGAATGTCCTTGTTGTACCAGACGTTCGAGGTGCCAGCCCACGCTGAACTGCCACCCAGCGCGAGTGCCACCGTCAAGGCAACCCCGGTCAACAGACTCCTCTTGCGCTTCATCATCATTCTCCCCTCCCTTGGGACAGGGAAGTCCTCTGCGACTCCCCTCCTCCAGGAGGG
>CAZMDO010000075.1:0-10076 GCA_964564445.1 uncultured Ruaniaceae bacterium
CCACCGACCCGCACCTGCTCGCCTGGGTGCACGTGGCCGAGATCGACAGCTTCCTGGCCGCCTACCAGCGCTACTCCCGCGCCCCGTTCACCGCCGCGCAGGCGGACCGGTACGTGGACGAGACCGCGTACGTGGCCTCCCGGCTGGGTGTGCTCGACCCACCGCGAACGGTGACCGAGCTGCACGCCCAGCTCGCCGACTTCCGGCCGGAGCTGGAGGCGAGCCCCGGGGCGAAGGACGTGGTGCGGTTCCTGCTCAAGGAGCCGCCGCTGCCGGCGGCCGCCCGGCCCGGGTTCAGCATGCTGGCTGCGGGTGCGGTGGGGCTGCTGCCCGGGTATGCCCGCGAGCTGCTCGGCCTGCGCCTGCCCGGTCCGCTGCGCCGCATCGACGCCGGCGTGATGCGCCACGTGGCGCAGCCTCTGGGCACGGCCGCGACCGCCGTCGTGGGCTGGGCGCTCGGCGACCCGAGCGAGATCCGCAACCAGAGCGGCAGCGTGGCCCCGGCTGTGCGATCTACCGGGTGAAGCGTCTGCTGGATACCTGCTGGAATTCCGGCTATCTCCCTGTTTCGGTGAGATCGATGCTGGTTCTGACCCGATAGCCCGGGTTATCGTCCCCGCTCCCCCACGCCCCGTCCGCCTCTCCTACCGTCCTGCTCCAGAGACGGAAGGAACGAGACCATGACCACCCCACCGCAGGACCCGTACGGCTACCCCACCTTCGGCGAGCCACCGCAGCCCGGCCCGCTGCCGCAGCCGCCGCAGCCCTCACAGCCGCCCGAGCCACCCACGCCGACCAAGCACCGCCGCTGGCCGTGGGTGGTCGGCATCGTGGCCGCACTGGTGATCGGCGTGGGCATCGGCGCCAGCGGTCAGGAGCCGCCGCCGGCGCAGGCCAGCGACACCAGCGACGAGCTCGCCGACCTGCAGGTCGACCTGGAGGCCACCCAGGACCAGCTGGAGACGGTCGCGGCCGAGCGTGATGCGGCGCTGACGGACCTGGAGGCGGCCGAGTCCGCCCGGGACACCGCCCGCGAGCAGCTGGCCACCGCCGAGGACGAGCGGGACGCCGCGATCGCCCGGGCCGAGGAGGCCGAGGGCGAGCTGGCCGAGGCGGATGCGGCGGCTGCCGAGGAGGAGGCAGCAGCCCAGGAGGCGGGCACCCAGTTCGGCGACGGCACATGGGTGGTCGGCCAGGACATCGAGCCGGGCGTCTACCGCAACTCCGGGGACGGCAGCCTGTGCTACTGGGAGCGGCTCTCCGGCCTGTCCCGTGAGTTCGGGGACATCATCGCCAACGGCGTGCCGGACGGTCCGACCGTGGTGGAGATCTCCGGCTCGGACGTCGCGTTCTCCTCGCAGGGCTGCGGCACCTGGACCCAGCAGTAACCCCTCCCCCGCGGCGGCCGTGGTCCGCGGCCGCACACACCATCCACCCACGGGGCCCAGCCCCGAGAAGAGAGGTTCTCATGTCCGCACTTCCCCCCACGCCGGGTCAGCCACCCACACCACCGCCGACGGCGGAGCCTCCGGGGCCAGAGGACGGTTCCGGTGCCCAGCCGCTCACCGGCCGGGCGCAGGTCTCGCGCGTGCTCACCGGGGCCCTCGGGGTCGCCGTGGGCGCGGGGCTCGCCCTGGCGATCGCACTCCCGCTCGCGCTGGACGGCTCGCCGTCCTCCGACGTGCTCAGCGCCGCGGCGGAGGCGTGCGGGTCACCGGAAGGCATCACGCTCCAGGACGACGGCATGACCCTCACCTTCGACCACCGCGGCGAGGACGAGGTCACCGGCGGCGACATCGCCGACATCATGTGCGTGTTCACCGAGCTGGAGATGCCCTCACGGATCGCCACGCACATGGGGCAGACCACGTCCATGGACGGTCGGCAGAGCGCCACCTGGGACGGGCTGGAGATCCAGTGGTCCTACCACCCCGACCGCGGCATGGACGGGATGATCACGGTGGTGGCCGAGTAGGTAGGGCCAGGCACCACACCGCCGCTCCGCCCGGGACCTTCGCGCGGATGTCTCCACCAGCCATGAGGCCGACGAGATCCGCACCCGGGTGGAGGACGTGGCGGTCGCCCTCCCGCTGGAGGACCACTACGACTTGGCGGACGGTAAGGATTTCCCACGGTCTGACGGCACCTCGGTCCATCCGCCCAGAATGACGCCCAGCAAGCTGCAGTGCGCATCAACGTGTGCGGGCTTTCGTACACCACACGCCGCCGGAGTCTTCTAGCCGAATCGTCAGCGGACGGCCGTCTCGGCCGATACGGTCAACCTGTGGTGCAGCGGCCCGAATCGGACTATGTGGACCTAGCACTGCCAAGTTGGCTGTGGGGAGGCGATCCACAGGGCTTCGTCGACAGCATGAAGTTCCGTGGCCGCAGAGGCAACCGCAACCCAGGCGTGTGGCGCATCTGTACCGAGGAGAGCTACTACCGTCGAGTGTGGCCCGGGCTTCTCAAGTGCATACGCCTCGCCGGCCCAGGCGTTGATGCGAGTCGTATCGAGGAGGTGCTCGCGGGCCCGGTCAAGGGATCAACCATCGAGCCGATACCCGAGGCGATCGAGCACGTGAACCAACTTGGCGCCCGTCTTTCGGACTCGTCAGAGATTATTGATATGTTCACCCATATCCGATTGTCCGCAACCGTCGCCCCGGACAATGAGTTGGCCCAGGTCGTCCAAATCGGCTTCGACGCGCTGCGCGAGATCCCGTTCAAAGAGGAACCTCACGCGCGACCATTCGGCAGTGCCGGCATTCATCTCATCGAGCGTGATCCAGCCCTTTTGCACCGCATCAAGATCCCGTCCGTATTCCTGAGATTCGAGTACGACCAGCGTATTGCGTCTGGCGAGATACCGGAGATCGGTAGCGACGGCAATGACCCGGGATTCGCGGCGGCATTCGACCTGCACAGCGGCATGATGATGTTCGACGTCTACTTTGGGCCCCTCGCTGGCTGTCTCAGCCCGTACGTGTGGTGCCTGATCATTCCACGCAGCCACGGAGTCTTGCTGATCAGCCTGGGAATCGTGCTGCCCGGAACTCCACGAGAGTCGAGCGAACTGTTGCACACGCTCCCAGTATATGGCTCCAATAGTGGTTCGAAACGTCCCGGCTTCGAGGCTACTTCGTTGAACGCCTCGATCGATTGGTGGGCCGCGCGACTCGACGTTCTCTTCGGAGTTCTCACGGACCCGTCAGTCTTCGCAGATCGAGAAGGATCCTACCATTCCGCGGCACACCTGCATGCCTTGCTCACGGTTGAACAGCTCTTCCGACGCGTCGTTTCGATCCAGTCCGCCGCCCGCGACACACATGCAGCCCGAGTCCTGTTGTTCTCGGTGCTCGACACGCTGCAGCGCCTGACAGGCCGACCACTGGAGACTCACTGCTCTGCAGAGTTCGCAAGCAGAACGCTCGATCGCCTGCGATCTGCGATTCCGGAAGTCGTGCAAGGTCCCCTCCTCTGGGGACCCGAGCGTGCTGTGTCGGCGCTGATCGAAATGCAAGACGGATTCTTCCTTCGACACCTTTCGGACGATTTGGTGACCATCCAAACCTCGCGCGGTCAGCAGAAAACGTTGACCCTGGACACTGCCGTAGCCCAATACCTGAAGGTTATACGGGACGCCACGCACGGCCACGGCTCAAATAAGGACAAAGCAAGGGGTAAAACCAATGCGCTACTCGCTCAACACAATGGGCAGATCCCTCACGAAGTATCAGGCCTCGGATTTCTCTACCTGCTCGATGTGCTGTCGCGGCCCGACGTTCTCCGGCGAATCCTCAGAGATCATGCGCAGAAGAAGGATTGACCCGATCTCTCGTCCGTTGGTGCAGAGTCCCTCTGAAGACTTCTACGTGACTCCAGCGCGTACGGAGTCTATGGTTCGGTCGGCGTAGTTTCTGGCGTTCAGGACCTCGTCGTGAGGTCAACGCCCTTATCCCCTTGCCCCCTCGTCGTCCTTGCCTTCCGGCTCCGGCAGAGTAACGGGCGCGGCGTCCTTCCACATCTGTTCGTGTCGTTCGCGGACCATCTGGCTGAGTTCTTCGCTCAGGGTTGTGAGGGTGATCGGTGCGCGACCGATCGTGCCCAGCGAGCCGCCAAGCATCCGTACTGGCCCATCACGTGGAACAAGATAGCGATCGTGAATCTCTCGTGTCTGGCGGAGCTCAAACGCCCGCCCGTCTTCCGCGAAGACCTTCGCGCCGCGAGCTAGATCGACGAGATCGCTGCCCTTGTGCCTGCTGGTCACGAGCACTCGCTCGATGGTGGGAACTGGGTAGAGATCTATGAGTTGCGTCTGGCGTAGCCACGGGTCAACCAGCATCGCCGCCTCGTCCGTACGCAGGTGGGCGACAACCTTGGCGTATGCGAATGGGTCGTCTACATCGAGAACCGCCTCGATGACAGGGTCGTGCTCAACGTCGGCGGCTTCAAGACCACGTACGAGGGCCTTGCCCGTCGGCGTGAGGACGACGCCTTGCTCGGCGTCCAGGTCTACCCACTCCATGCGAAGGAGATATTCGATCGGCCGCTCCGACTGCCGCATGGTCATGAGCTCCGCCATGCGTGCCCCAAAGCCGGACATGACGTCTAGACGAATCGGCTTCGCGTCACGGAAGAACTCGGTAACCGAACCCTGGCTCGGATGTGCGCCGCCGCGATTGACCAGCGAGACGTAGGCGAGTGTTCGGCGCGCGGCTTCCGGGAGGGGGTCCATACGCCCATCGTGCCGTACGGGCACGGAGTTGTGGCAACAAACCCGTCAGTCACCCGCGGAGCCACGTGCCTCGACAATCCCAGATCGACCTTCCTCTCCGATCTGCCGCAATCCGAACAGGCGCGCCTTACCGCCGCGTACCGCCCAGGTCGACTCGTTCAACACTGCAGTTGCATCCCAACATCGAGATCGGCTTGGGGGCGCGGGCAGGAAGTCCCGGATGGCCACTTGGTATGGTCAGATGCCGAACTGGCCGGCCCGCTATGCTACTTGGCCACGGCCGGTCCGGCGTTGGCGCCGCTGCAACCTACGCTGACTGAGTTCCGAGTCATCTGGGTACTCCCAGCTGACCCTGAGAACTGATCGCGATGCTTGATTCAGCGCCCGCGTCCAGCTCCTGCTGACGCGTCAGGGTCAACTCGAGGGTGCACAGCCAGCCGCCGATCTCATTCCGGATCGTTTGTGAGGACGGTGCACCCTGATCGGCGCGCTCGCGTAGCCATTCGGTCATCCCCTGATAGGTCGCCCGGGTGCCCGCTGCGGTGACGTAGGCAGTCGCCCAATCAAGGAGCTGCTCGTTGGTCCATCTGCGGGCGTAGGAGCTACGGACCGGCTCGTTAGTGGCCACTCCGGCCCGTCGACACGCCTCCCGCCAGGTACCGAAGCGCTGCAGGATGCGCACAGACCCGATGGAGTCCTCACTGCGGTGTTCGTTGTAGAAGGCGCCGGTCAGCGGCGATCCCCCGGGAAGCGCGGCCACTCGCTTGATGTCGGCCAGCACCTGGTCATCGGTAACGGACTGAGAGGTCCAGGTGTTGGCCTGCTTGCGTCGCAGGGACTCAGCGATTCCCAGAACTTCCTCTACCTCGCGGGTGGTGAGTCCGGTGTTCCGAGCCAGCTCCGAGGTACTAGAGATCTTGTCGCTGTCGATGATCTCGTAGAGGCGGGCTACTCCATCGGTGCGCCGCAAGATCTCGCGCATCGGTACCCGGTAGTCCGCCAGATCCCTGGTGGACAGCCCGGTGTGCTTGACCATGATCTGACGCACACGCTCGCGCGTCAGCCCGACGTGGGTGCCGACCTCATCGAGGGTCACATCTTCGCAGATGATCATCTCTAGCAGCCGTGCATCACGCTCACTGCACCGGGGCCGTGCCGGCACCTGCTCTTCCAAGTCCCAGCCGATCCCCTGGAGAACCATCTGGGCGAAGGCCGACGGCTTCCAGTGCTTGTTGGGGTCCTGCACCCGGCTCGTGCTGCGCCGTTGATAGGGACCACCGCTATCGATCACATTTCCTCCCAATCGGTCGGGATGTCTGCCACGCGGTGTGCAGCAAGGGCGCTGTCGCCTCACCGCTGCTCTGAACCTAGCGTCGACCACTGACTCAGGCGGTTCATTGCGGAGCACCTCAAGCGCTGACGGCTTCTTACCCGGCCATGGGAACCTTCCTCCCGCGGCAATCAATGCGTCATACCGCCGCGACCGGGCGAGGCGGTGGCCGCGGCGTTGCATCGTCGTTCAGGAGCCTCGTCGTTCAGGAGCCTCGTCGCGCTGGCGGCGTGCACAGGCTGGGCCTCTGTCGCGACCAGCCTGCTACGCACGCTCCATCCGTAGGAGCCGCTATGCCATCATGTCAAGATGGTGCGCACCGGCAAGCGGGCGACGGTACTTGCCGGGCTCTTGGAGTCGGCGGGCCTGAGGGCAAGGGTAGGCTCGCAGCCTGCTCCTCGAATCGAGGATTTCGACCCGACCATCGCCCGACACGTCCTGGACACCTACCGAACGCTAGGTGGACGCCTGGATCATCTCGCTCTGCGCCCGGGAACTTGGGACCTGAACATGAATGGCGTGGTCATCGAGTTGGACGAGGAACTCCACTTCAACCGTTACAGGAAGACCACACTCAGGAATGAATGGGCACAGGCCCTGCCATGGACAGCACCCTATCTCGAACTCTGCCAAACGCGCGAGGCCGAATGCCTCAAAGCCGGCATGTGGGGAAAGCGATGGACGAACGACTCAAGCTCCCGAATGTTCGGTGCGGGTGCCCCGCCAGGCGACCTGTCGGGCGAAGCGGGCGCGCCGCGCTGGAAACAGCGCGCGCTGTACGACGCCATGAAGGACGCCTGGGCGGCAAGTGCAAAGAGCATCGGAGTCGCAAGGCTCTCTGTTTATGACAACGTCTCGGGATGCCTACTTGGGGACGTGCTCACAGGTCGCACAACTCTGAAGTCAGACGACCTTCTGGCCCTGGTCGCCTCACGAACTTCCTGATCTGCACGGTGAGTCATATCGCCGCGAGTCGCCAAGATCCCCGCGGGCAAGGAAGATGCGGTCATGGACGCGCTGACCTGGGGGCTCGATCTCTCCACGAACAAGGCCAAGACCGCCGCTGTTGCCATCGACTGGACGAGGCCCGGCGTGGCGCGCGTGGTCAACGTGCGCCACCCACTCCCTGCGGCGGACATCGCGCCCCTGATCGCCGAGCACAGGGCCAGCACGTGGGCGGTTGACGTGCCATTCGGTTGGCCGGACCATTTCGTCGCCCTCATGGCCGATCGACACCAAGGGCCGCTGCCTGCGCAGGCCATGCCAGCGGCAGCAGACTGGGAGAAGTGGCGCACCCGGCAGGTTGCACAACGGCGCACTGACCGCTTTCTCACAGACGATCCTCGCATCAAGACGCGTCCGCTTCCAGCCTCGTTCCAACTGCTCGGCGCTACGGCCGCGATGTGGGTGTTGGTCGAGGCCCAGTTGGTCTCTCTAGGCGTCCGGGTCAACCGGGCTGGACTGGATGGAACGGTGTGCGAGACCTACCCCTCAGCGGCTCTGGCGGCATGGGGTCTAGGGAAGGCCAAGCAGACCTGGCATGAATTGCAGTCCAGCTTCACGTTCCTCACCGCCGACGAGAAGATACTGAACCACTCCGCCAGTGACGACGTGTGCGACGCCGTCGTCTGTGCTCTGGTTGCCCGGGCGCGCAACCTCGGACTGACGATTGCTCCGCCGCCCGACGCCCTCGCGGCGGCACAGCGGGAAGGCTGGATCCACGTCAGCTGCGACCCACGAGAACTCCTGACTAACCCCGGCTGATTCGCAGTTCCTGGCCGAGCGGCGGGCGGGTGCGTGCAGACCGACGCATTCGCGCCCAAGGAACATTGCGTCATATCGCCGCGTCTACCACGACTACGCGTGCGCGCGAAGGCCAGCCGAGACGGATTCCGCCACCTGAGTGTCAGTGCCCGGTGGTGTGCTGATGTCGGTAAGGAGGTGACATTCCATGTACGACATCGGTGAGAAGCCCGGAGTTGGACGCTACTGCTGCACGAACTGCGGTTGGTCGGTCCAGCTCGACGACGCCAGCGATCGACTGCCGCCGTGCGGACGCTGCGGTAAGGGCCAAGACACGAAGTACAACGCCTGCTGATGGAGGCGGGGCCGGCACGTGGCCCTCGTAAGGACAGGTGCCGGCCCCAACACTTCACGACGAAGGAGGTCCTGCGTCCGTGACCGGGCCGAGGCGGTCTGTTCGGCGTAACTTCGTGGCCTTGAGAGCCTCGTCGTGCTGGCGGCGGGCATCGGCTGGGCCCGTTTCGAGGTCGCCGCAGGAGTCGACCATGTCCACCACAACCAACTCCAAAGCGTTGCTGCCGTTCCAGCCGTCCTCGATGACCCAGGCCCAGCTGGCGGCGATTTCGTACCTGGCTCGCTACTCCGGTGCCACTCACACCCTGTACGCGGCACAACTGCGGCGCTGGTTCGCCTGGTGCGAGACCACCGAGATGGACCCACTGATCGGGATACAACGAGCCCACGTTGAGCTCTACATCCGCCACCTCGGCGAAGTCGGGCTGATGGACTCCTCGGTGAACACGATGATGCACGCCGTACGGGGCTACTTCCGGTTTGCGCACATCGACGGCATCATCGGCGCCGACCCGGCCGTCTACGCCCGGCTGCCGAAGATCCACCGGGACGAGTCCCGCACCCAGGGCCTGGACCGCTTGGAGCTCATCCGCTTCTTGCAAGTCGCTCAAACGATCACCGTCCACCACGGCGCGTTGGCCTATCTGCTGGGGATCAACGCACTGCGCGCCTCCGAGGCAGCCGCCGTACGCATCGAGGACTACGCCGGCCACCTGCGGGGTCACCGAGTGCTGCACCTGGTCGGCAAGGGAAACAAGCCCGCCACGATGCCCCTTACGGTTCCGGTACTGAGGGTGTTGGAGGCGTGCCGCGGACAGCGCACCGCCGGACCGCTGGTACTGCGCCCGCTCACAGGCAAACCGATCGACAGAAGAGATGTCTACCGCATGGTCCAACGCATCGCGAAGGCGGCCCAGATTCCCAGGCATATCAGCCCGCACTCCCTGCGCCACGCCGCCATCACCAACGCGTTGGACGCCGGCGTGCCACTGCGAGATGCACAGATCCTGGCCAGGCACGCCGACCCCAGAACCACCGAGCACTACGACCGAGCCCGCGGCAACCTCGACCGCCACGGCGTCCACTTCCTCACAGCCTACGTCGCCGGCGTGTAAGCCTATCCGCGACTGCGGTCCTACCCAGTGGCGCTTGAGCGTTGCCGAGAGTCTTGAAACAACAACGAATGTCGACTATAGTCGACACATGGTCGAGGTCTTCACCACTGCGGACTTCGACCAGTGGCTTCGGAAACTGAAGGATCGACACGGTCGGCTACGGATCCTGGCACGGCTCGACCGGCTCGCGCACGGCAACCCCGGTGACGTCAAGACCGTCGGTCGCGGCATCTTGGAACTGCGATTGACCTACGGGCCCGGTTACCGGGTCTACTACACACAACGCGGCAACCAGGTCGTGCTCCTGCTGTGCGGCGGAGACAAGTCGACACAGCAGAAGGACATCGCCAGGGCGCACCAACTCGCCGCCCACTGGCACTCGAAGGAGGATGGCGACAATGGATGAGCAGATTACCCGGTTCGACGCGGCCAACTACCTCCACGACCTGGACGACGTCGCGGCTTATCTACAGATCGCCCTTGAGGAGTCCGCCGACGACCCAACTGCCGTGCCACGCGCCCTCGGCGTGATCGCCCGCTCGGGAAACATGAGCGACCTGGCCCGGCAGGTGGGCATGAGCCGCGACGGGCTCTACAAAGCCCTCTCCGACCACGGCAACCCAACCTGGTCGACCGTCCTCAAAGTCTCAGACGCCCTCGGCCTCAAACTCACCTTCCACGCAGTCGCATAGCACGCACGCTCGAACCCGCCAGGTAGTGAACCGCATCCGACCTGCGTCATTCCGCCGCGATCGACGCAGCTGCACCTCTTGAAGTGGCGCAGCAAAGGCAGCGGATC